>JANMSG010001021.1:0-9363 GCA_031389065.1 Acidobacteriota bacterium
CGCCAGAGGTTACACGCCTCTTGTGCAGGCATTGAAATACCTGCCTAAATTCACCTTGTCGCTACGCGACAGCAAGAGCGAAGAGTGACAAACCATTTCGTCAAATGAATTGTTAACAGCAAGTCCCACTTTTAATTGCACCTCACAGAGCAAACTTCGAACGAAGCAGAGGAAGATTACTTATGAAGTTTTATTTTTATTCAAGCAAGCGAGCGCAATGGCAATCGCGCCAAAGATGACCAGTAATGCGGCAAATGGCACAAGCCAGATCGCTATCCCTGGGTCGCCTTCGGGATGCCAGATTCCCGCCAGCAAAAATCCTACAGGCATCAACACCGCGCCAGTTCGCAAAGCTCTTTGAGCAAGGCGAGGGATTTCTATCACAAAGTTTTTTGCGCATAACGCGGCAACGATTAAAATCACACTCAGCAAAGCGCCGTGTGTGTGCGCCAGTTGAAATAATTCTCGGCGCTGCGAATCGTTCAAGTAGGCGGGAATTTTATAGCCGAGTAAGCCTTCAAGCAACAATCCAAACGTCATCCACACGGCTACGCCTACCCAGCCTTGAAATAACATGGAAGCAATCCAATCAGATGATTGCGATTTCTCTTTTGCCATTCAACTCCTATGAGAAAGTGTGTCGTCGCCGTATCAGGAGGTACGACAAACTTGCATCCTTCACTCGCCTACTTCAATATCAACCTCTTTGCGATTCACCCGTAACATTTGCGCCAAACTCTTTGCTTGTGCGAAACCTTGCGGATTCAATAAATCAATTGCGCTACGCCATTGATTCAATGAATATTGCCGCGCTTCTATAGTGGCTAAATAATCAGGCTTTCTAAGCTGTGAATCTATCTTTGCCAAGCCGTTTGCGGCAAAATAGCGCACGATTGGATAGTTGTCATCGAATGCCTCAATCAAAAATGGAGTCGCCCATTTTGCATAGGGCTTTGCAGCCACGCCGCCACTCATTGCTTCTGCTGTCAATGCGCGTGTGAGCGCGTCACTTGCAAACAATGCGCGTGCCCCTTCTGCGATGTTGAATTGTTTGTCATCACTCATTTCTAACGAAGCGAATCGCGCAGACCATAACTTTTTCGATTCTGCAATTGCCCAATTCACAGACCTGTCCAGGTGACATTGATTGCAGGCGTTCGGCACAGCTTGCGTCGCAGTGAGTTGCGGGTTCGGCACAGTGATGTCGTGCGTCGGGTGAATCGCCATCACTCCATAAACCACTCGCGGCATATGACAGTTGTAACAACGACTGCCTTCCGATTCAGCCGCGTGTTTTGTGTGTAGGGTTAAATTGGCAGGCATCTCGTATTGCTGATGACACGCCAGGCAAGGCTTGTCGGTGCGATTCTCGGCTTTGATTTGCCCTTTGATGTCGCCTTCGTGCATAGAATGACAGGTCAAACAATTGATCTTGTTGTTGATGTCGCCTTCGGTAAAACAACGCGAACGCAAAATGCCTTGATACTCAAAAGCTGTCAGGCGCGGTGAGCCGTTTGCCCAGAAACGATTCGCGAAAGCGTAGCTGCCAATCAGGGTTTCGCGCTCGACAGGCTTGTAAAAACGCGCCAGGTCTTCGCCCGCGTCAAATGGATCGCCGCGCTGTAAGATTTCAAGAATGCGGTCATTCGGCTCTGGCACACGTTGCCCGTGACAATGCCCGCAAACCTGTAATGAGCGTTCGGCGGCGAGCTTTTTCGGATTCACAATCAGCTTGTCATCTGTATTGAACAACCGCCAGAGAGTTCGCCGCAATGGCGAAGAAGCTTCTTGCGCGTGATGTGCAGCCGCGCCGTGACAAGCTCCGCAAGCGATCCCTAGCTCTGAAACTTCCGTGTCATATTGCTTGGTTGTTGTGTTGAGGTGTGGTTGAGCCTTCACGTTATGACAGAAAACACAATTGCCGTCCCATTGCGCTTGATGCTGAAAAAAATTTTCGCTGTCGGGATAAAAGAACGAACCGTTCAAACTCATCCATCTGCGATTGGTCAAATCATAAGCCAGAGGCAAGCGGGTGTATTGCCCTGTTTGCCTGGTTAAGTATTGCTCTATGCGACGCGAGCCGACGGTGCGGTCAATGCTGAAAGTTTGCGCTTTTCCATCTGGATGATTGAAGGACATGGAAAACTTGCCACCGCGTTTTTCCATTCGCGCTTTCACACCCAGATATTCAAAGGTGTTTTGATTGTCAAAATCACCTTGAACCGATTCGGCTTTTGCCTCTTGCGTCATACGGCTGTGATAAGTTTTCGCCCACGAAGCGAAATGATCTGTGTGACAGGCTAAACAACTTTTCGATTGCAGATAATTTTCATCGGCGTAACCTGACCGCGCGCCAACGTATTCAGGACGCACAGCCAACACCGTAAAGGCAATGACACAAGCAGCAAGAATTGTCAGTAGCAATGATTTGTAAATCACAACTTACATCTCAAATGAATCAAAATTCGCCCTATGATAAGGCAAGAGATTAGCATGGTTTTGTTGAGGAAAAAATCTAAGCAGCTTTTTTCTTACGACGATGCTCGATGATGATTTGCACGCCTTGTACAAAATAACTCGCGCCCGACACCAACACAGAACCTAATACGATTAAATAACAAAGCGGCAAGATGAATGTAAATCTGCCCATCCAGTTGAACCATAAAAACCAGACAATCAAGCCGAGTTCTAGAAACGTGTTTACCTTGCCCGACATGGTCGGCTTAAAATCTTTGAACTTTGTGAGCGCGAAAACAATCCAGGAACCCAGCAAAATTATTGCATCGCGCCCGATGACTGCCACCGCAAGCCATACAGGAATCGAAGGAAAATTTGGACGCGGTACTGCCATCACGATGAATGATGCGGTTGTCAGAATTTTATCCGCGAGCGGGTCGAGTGCCTGCCCCAGTTTCGATTGTTGATTGAATTTTCGCGCCACGAAGCCGTCAAAAAAATCTGTGAGGCTGGCGATAAAAAAGATCAAAAGCGCGGCACCGAATCTCCCATGATTGATTAAGTAAAGAAATGGTGCGATGAGAATTATTCGAAAAATCGTCAATAAATTGGCGAAATTCCATGCGGATGGGTTCGGGTTCATTGGCTTAATAGAGCGAATTACTGTCAATGATAAAAAATAGATGGCTCGTAATCTATCACGGTGTTAGCCAGCCATTCGGCTCTCGATTAAATTTTTCAAAAGCAAATCTTCAAACGATGCGCTCGCTTGCAGGAACGTGTAACCGATGCCGTTCGATTTGCAGAATGATTCTAACGAGGAAGTAAATTTGGCTAGTGTTTTTTTATAAGCGGCAACAGCGCGTTCATTTGCGGTGATCTCGCGCTCATCGCCGCTTTCTGAATCCACCATCAAAAGATCGCCTGCAACCTCCGGATTCACTTCTTCGTCGGCAAGCACTTGAATCAAATTTACGTCGAACTTTCGTTGGACAAGCAATTTCGCCGCTGTGCGAAAGTCGTCTTCATCAAGAAAATCCGAAATTACAAACACGATGCCCGGACGCAAAGTAGCCTTCTGATAACTTCTCAAAACACCGCCCAAACTGGTTCGCTGATTTGGTTGGACAGTAACTGTGGTATTGCCACTTTGCTCTTGTTGCGAAGCTGTTTTTTGAGAAGGCTGTTCATCTTTAGAAAGTGACTCTAAAAATTTCAACACCGCCATCAAATGACCGCGCCCTCTTGATGCGCGTTTCTGCAATCGTATCGCCGTGTCAAAAGTAGCAACGCCAACCTGATCTAAACTTGATACCGCAAGAAAAGCCAAGGCGGCGGCGGCACGGCGTGCAAAATCGAATTTCGTCATTGGCGAGCCGAACTGCATGGAGGGGCTTTGATCTAACAGGATATCAATTCGTACATCCTCTTCTTCGACGAATTGACGCAGCATCAAGCGTTCGAGCCTCGCGTAGATGCTCCAATCCACGTGGCGAAAATCATCGCCCGCTTCGTACTTTCTGAAGTCTGCAAATTCAACCGATGCGCCGCGTCTCGTCGAACGTCTTTCGCCGCGCATCGTACCAGGAAAAGCGCGTCGCCCTTGAATTCTCAAGAGTTCAAGCTTTCGCAAAAAGATTGGGTCTAAGAGGCTGTTTTCAGACATTGATATTTAATATTGTCGTCACCACAAAGGCACATCGTACACAAAGATTTCTTTTCTCGTCTTCTTTGTGGTTAGAAAATATTTCTACTCTCATGATTCGCGCAAGTCTGCCGCCTTCTCTTTTGCAAGCGTGCCAAGCACATCATCGAGAATGGCATCAATGCTGATGCCTGCGGCTTCGCCTTCAAAATTCAAAATCACTCGGTGACGCAACGCGGGTTTTGCGACAGCCAGGATATCGCTCTTGCTGACGTTGTATCTTCCGGCAAGCAAGGCTCTGGCTTTGGCAGTCAACACAATTGCTTGAAGTCCGCGCGGACTGGCGCCGAATCTTACGAATTGACGCACGGATTCAGGTGCATCAACAGTTTTCGGATGAGTCATCAGCAAAATATCAGCGGCTAATTCTTCCACGTGTGGGGCGATGATTACTTCACGAACCAGCAAGCGCATCTCTTGCAACTCTTCAGGCGAGGCGATGAGTTCGGCGTGCGCAGTCGCTTCGCCCGTTGTGCGGCGCAACACTTCAATCAATTCTGCGCGGGAAGGATAGTTGATAAGCAACTTAAAAATAAACCTGTCGAGTTGCGCTTCGGGCAAAGGATAAGTGCCTTCCATCTCAATCGGGTTCTGCGTTGCCAGCGCGAAGAAAATCCCTTCGAGCCTATAGGTCTTGCCGCCAACCGTCACTTGTTTTTCCTGCATCGCTTCAAGCAATGCCGATTGCGTCTTTGGCGTAGCGCGATTGATTTCATCGGCAAGCAACAAGTTCGTAAAGACAGGGCCCGGTTGAAACTTGAACATCTTTTCGCCGCTTTCGCCTTCGACGATGATGTTCGTGCCGACGATGTCGGCGGGCATCAAATCGGGTGTGAACTGCACACGCGAAAATTTTAAGCCAAGCGTTTCGCCCAGTGTGCGCACGAGCAGAGTTTTCCCAAGACCGGGAACGCCTTCAAGCAGAACATGACCGCCCGCCATCAGGGCTAACAAAGCGCCGTCAACGATCTCTTCTTGACCAACAATGACGCGGCCGATTTCAGCCTTCAAGGCGCGGAATTTCCCTACGTAACTTTCAACTCTCTTTTTTATTTCGCCTAATGTTTGCATAAGAAGATTTTATTTGCTCTCCCGGTAAGCATATAAGACGATGCCCAAAGGATCGCCGATTTTTAGCGGTTTGATCTTTTCGTCTTTTGGATTGTGCGCAATGATTCGCGTGGAATCGCTTACGTGGCACTTCAAACAAGATGTCTCGCTGGCTCTGACAGGACGAGCGGTGAACTTCCAATTTCCGTGCGAGAATTCAAACGAGTCTTTCGTAGCAAACGCTTTGATAGCCTTTCTGCTCTGCTCCCATAACTCGGATGGCATGGGTAAATCGTCTTTATCCTTTGCGCTAATTAAAACAGGTCCTTTGATAACCTTTCTTGAAAAACCCCTGCCTGAACCAACGGAGGTTCGAGTGCCGCCCTGCCCTGTGCTGGCAAGTCTATCTTGAATCCACTCCATATCATCGGGTTTGTCTCCTAAAACGCTCCGGCTTGTCAGGTAAAGGGCGACATTCATGCCTTTGGTATTCAGTTCACTCACGGTAGCGAGTTCTTTCGCATTTTCCGGCTTGAAACGATGCGGCGTGTCGCCCGCCCGCATGATTCGGCGAAACCCGAAGCTTTGATCAATATCTTTGAAGCGCTGTTGAATGCAGTCGTCAAGCGCGTCAATGAATTGTGATTTAGAAGCAGGCTCTTGCGAGCAAGTCGCAGCAGCAGGATTCTGCGAAAGCAGAAGCGCAATGAACAAAAAAGAGATTGTCACACAGCCAATTTGAATCATCTTTTTCATAATCAAACTCCTTTCGCTTTCTTCATCAATGGTAAAGCGTGCTTTCACCTTCGTACAGAGAAACGTCTGATTGAGCGGAAATAAAATTACCAAGGCATCTTCAATCGAATAATGTCTTTCATTTGATTCAGGTGATTAATGTCATTGCCCTTTATTTGACGATTAACCAACTGTTCAATCGTCATCAATCCATCGGTTTGATGAACCCCCGCCCGCGACCAATCTTCAACGGAAACCCTTCCCAGTGTTCGGACGGTTTCGGTTCGCAATTTTTTAAACTCCTGAAAGGCGGCGGCCGCGTTTTGATTGAGGTAATCGCCATCGTCAGCCACACGGTTCTGATCAATATTTTCTAAATAGGGATTATATTCAGCGATAATCCTATGGTAGCGCGCCAGGTAGGCGAGCTTTTCCATATCGCGCAAGTGACAGATAAGCTCTTTGATTGTCCATTTGTTTGGAATGGGTCGCCAACGTAACATCTCTTCGTCTAAATCGCCCAATAAATCTGCCAACTCGTTTGGCAATGAGCGCAGATTATTCAACAATCTATCTTTCTCTCTTTGATCCATCTCTTCTCCTAAAATTTATAAGGTTTATTTTTAATATTGCAGTTGCGCTACCATACCACAGGAACAAGCGCCGACGCGATAATTGCGTTGTCTTTTGTTAAGAGAGTAACTTTATTGCCAATGCTCTGAAGATGCAAAGCTGTAGAGACGATGAGTCTGTCATGCATCTCAGGGACGGCTCCAGCCGAAAGACTCTGCTTCTATACAGCGATAGTCAACGGGTAGATTTGAATCCGCTTTTCGCTATTTACATCATTGAGCAAGTCGGTAATGCTTGAAATTTTTGTGCGCCCTTTATCAACAATATCTATCGCTTCAGCCAGAGCAATCATCGGCAAAATCATTTTACTTGTAGGGTCATCCATTACCATTTTTGCGGAATTACCCAGCCGTGGGCTTCCTTCCAAATACCAAACCAATGCGTGAGTATCAAGAACATACTTACTCACCATTTAACTCTTTCTCCGTTGGGTGCCATTCTGCCAAACGGAAATCTTCTTCGGTTGCTCCTTGTCTTGAGGAGTCCGCGTACTTACCATAAACCAATCCACCGGCATCTTCTGCCTTTTGGGTATCTATCAATTCCGTCTCTGCTAACAAATCAGCAACGCGCTTGATGAGTATCAATTGCTCTTTTGGTGAAAGCCTCTGCGCTTGGCTCACTATTGCTTCCAGTTCATTGATTGACATAATCGCACCTTTGTCCAACCATCAATTCTTTCCGTTTGGATTGATCGCGTCAAAATAACTGCGAATCATCGAGCGCATATGCGTAGGCACTTGACTGCGTTCAACGGTTCTTTCCGCCTGACGACGATATTGCGGATACGCCGACGAATAAGGAACTCGCGTTGCGCCCACGCCGGGCTTTACGCCAGAATAAACATAATCGCCGCCGGGTCTGTTTTGCAGTTGCCCGCTTATTTTTGCTTCTCTGCCTTGGCCTGCAAGCTTGCGTTCACCTTCGGCGCGCGCCGTTTGTGTGCCTTGTCCCGAAGCGCCTTTTTGTTGACCTTTGGTGTCTGCTTTGCGGTTTAAGGTAATCGGTTCGCTCTGCTGATTCGGCATAGCGTCGGGCGATTGATTCGCTTTATTTTCGCCCCCTTGCGGACGCATCTCCGCTTCGATCTGGGCTGCAGTTTTCGTTAAGCCCGCGACCAGGTCTTTGACCTGGCGATTCTCCCAAAGCAATTTTGCGGCGGCTTGCAATTCTCTCTGGAGCTTTTCATCTTTCATTAACTCGCGCGCGATTTGCTCAAGCTGTTGCGGATTCACCTGTTTCGCTAATTGCTCAAGGGTTTTTTGAAACTCTTTCGATTGAGCAATCGGCGCAAGGTCTTTCGCCAACTGCGTAGCAGATTGCGCCAATTTCTTGATATCTTCGGCGCTCATCTTTCCTAATTTCAAATCCTCCGCTTTTTTCAATAGTTGTTCGGATAATAGAGGCAGAGCCTTCGCTGTTTGTTCGGCGACTGCGGTTGTCAAAGGATTCGAAGCGTCCTTGTTTTGCTCTTGCTCTTTATTCTCTTCTTGTGCTTGCTCAGGAGTTTTAGTTTCTGGTTGACCTGAATTTCCTTGCTGTTGTTTGGTGGCGCTTTGCTCTTTGCCAACTTCCAGATTTTCAGGCGAAGTATTCTTCTTCACATCGGGCTGTTGGATACTCTCTGGATTGCCATTTTGTGTTTCTGTTGGATTTGGTTTTTGAGGAGTCGAATTTTTCTCACTTTCTCTTTTTTGATTCTCAGCGATCTGATTTTGCTCTGACTTTTCGCCAGTGTTTTTTTGCTCTGGTTGTTTTTGTTTCGCGACCGTTTGTTTTTGTTGTTTGTCTTCTTCTTTATTCTTATCTCCAGAGTTCTGATTCGCCTTAGCGATTGCGGGTTTCTTCGCGCTACTCTTTTCTGATTGACGATCCTTCCCATTTACTTTTGCATCGGTGGAACTATCATTCGCAATTTTATTACTCGCATCTTTATTACCGGCGTTATCAGATATGGCTTTCTTCTGGTTTGCTTTGCTTTCACGCGAAGCGACATTGTCTGATGATTGGCTATCGCTCGCCTGCTCTTTTTCGCTAGCCGATTGTTGAATATTGCGATTGCCCATTTGAGCCAGGGCTGTGCCCATGCGTTTTTGAGCAAGCGCGACGATCTCATCAGCGCGAGTGTTCTTCAATTCATCGTGACGCTCGCGTATGCGGTTTTCGAGCGAACTCAATTTCTTTAAAGCCTCGGCGCGAGTGTCCGATGAACGACGCAAGGAGCGACCTAGATCGGCTTGTTCTTTTGCTAAACCAGCCGTTACCGTTTCCGGTGGCACAAATTTTTCAATCTCTGTCGAAGTCTTTTCCAACTGCTCGCCAGCCGTTTGAATGTCGGCTTGGGTTTGAACCATTTCTTCGCCGCCGGGCAAAGATTTTTGCGGAACCATAATGGCAACACTGAAAGCAATCAAAGCTGCCGCGCTCAAGGCGTAAAACTTCTTCATTCGATATGGCACAATCGCCGATGTTTTGACATCTTCAACTCTGCTTAATGCGTCTTCAATTAAGGCTTTTTCAACTTCGCTTTCAACTTTGCTTTTGCCGATAATTGCCTGCGAAGTTGCGAATCTATCTTCGAGGTTGAGCGCCTCGTCAATCAAAAATCCCGCGTCTTTTTCACTGGCACGAGACATTGACCAACGAGTAAGCAAGGCACTAAAAGCCGCGCTGAAAACTACGAGTGCGACAACCCAGACAGGAGTTTGAATGGCTTTCCATCGAATATAAAAAATCAAAGCGGCAGATATCAATCCGCCTACCAATAGTCCCAACGCCAGGGT
>JANMSG010001045.1:0-16974 GCA_031389065.1 Acidobacteriota bacterium
CCGTGTATCGCGGGCTTCAAGTCGTGAGTCCGGAGACCGCTGGAATCGTTCTGGTTCACGATGCGGCGCGTCCTTTCATCAGACCTGATGAGATTTGCGCCGTCATTGAACGGGCTGAAAACAAAGGTGCGGCGATTATGGCAAGCCCCGCTGTGGACACCATCAAGCAAGTGAAACAATCAACCATTCGCCGAACTCTCAACAGGCAGTCCATCTATTACGCTCAGACTCCGCAGGCGTTTCGTCATGCGATTATCAAAGAGGCTTATGATCGAGCTTTTGCGGAAGGCTTCCGCGCCACAGATGACGCTCAACTTGTTGAACGCCTTGGTCACAAAGTTTCCGTAGTCGAAGGCTCGCCGATCAACATCAAAATCACTCGTCCCTTCGATTTGAAAATCGCCGAAGTCATTCACAAAGAATTTTTTGAATAGTTCGTTGTCCGTTACCTACTGTCTCTGATAATTTTACAGGCAGGCAGTTTCGGTTTGGAGGCTTTTGATGAGTATTTTAGTTAACAAATTAAATCAATCGACGGACTGGGATGTCATACAAAAGTGCTTTCTTGTCTTCTCTTTTCTGCCCTATTTAGGAGGGATATTAGTTGATTCCTCAACATGTCTTGTAATGAGTTTGATTATCTCCACACTCGCAATCGTAGCTTCAATTTATTGCTGGAGACATAATCAGGAAATACGTTATTTGATAATGGCATTTCTCGTTTCTGCTTTCCCGGCTTGTATATTTTTACTTTTTTACACTCTAATTTTTTTCTTTGGTCAAGGGCTATAGGATTGTCTAAAAACTCTGATGAACGCGAGGTTTCGATGAATATTCCGGGCACTAACATCTTCAGACTAATTCCCTGGGATAACGCGAAAAAGGTTTTCCTAAGTATTTATTATGTTCTCTGTGTTATCCCTTATGTCTATATGCTAATCGGTCAGCCATTTCGTTGTATCGCTTCGAGCTTTTTTATCAGCTTGACCGGCGTTTTTATTTTATTCGCAGTCAGGCAAAAGGAAAGTACAGGCAGTTTAGGGTGGGCAATTTACCTGGCATTTGCGCCCGGCTTTTTTTTGTTTATTCTCTCTCCTTTTTTATTGCTACGGCAAATCAGCGATATGATGCAGATTGACTAATCATGATTACCACATCCCGCATCGGCATAGGTTACGATATTCACCGTTTGGTTGAAGGGCGCAAACTGATACTTGGCGGCGTCGAAATCCCTTTTGAAAAAGGTCTGCTCGGTCATTCGGACGCGGATGTTTTAATCCACGCCATCTGCGACGCGCTGTTAGGAGCCGCCGCGCTCGGCGACATAGGTTCGCACTTTCCCGACACAGACCCGCGCTTTGCAGGCGCATCAAGCCTTGATTTACTGGCGCACGTTGTTGAATTGATAAGCGAGCGCGGTTATAAAATCGCCAACCTTGACACGATAGTGATGGCTGAACGCCCAAAGCTCAAACCGCACGTTCAAGCAATCAGAGAAAGTCTCGCCGCAATTCTTCGCATTGATATTGAACAGGTGAGCGTCAAAGCCAAGACCAGCGAAGGACTCGAATCTGTTGGGCGAAATGAAGCAATGGCAGCCCACGCCGTCGTTTTGATCAACAGAGAGTAACCGGGCTACCTTCAAAATTATTTCAAGGAGAGTTGATGAGGCTAAAGTCTTCTGTGGTTTTTTCTATCTGTTTTCTCCTGCTGTTTTCCACCTTCACACCTGCTCAAACGCAGCAGGATGAAAGCGACGAAAAGATAAAAACATTATCGGCACAGGATATTCCTGCATTACTCAAAAGGGTTGAGGCTGGGGAGGTGAGCGCACAATACATTCTTGCTCGCGCCTATCACATGGGCTGGGGAGTGCAGCAAAATCACAACGAAGCTTTTTTGTTGTATCGCAAACCTGCGGCAAAAAATCATGCAGCGGCTCAATTCTATCTGGCTTTACTGTTTTCGGCTGGTGAAGGAGTGAATCAAGATTTCAAGGAAGCTGCGCGTTGGATGGGCAAAGCGGCAAACCAAGGGCATGGCATGGCGCAGTTCATGGTCGCCTATAGTTTAGAAATGGATGCTAAGGATTTTGTGGAAGCCGCCAAATGGTATCGCAAATCAGCAGAGCACGGATTGCCTGTTGCGCAAAACGCTTTAGCTTTTTGCTATGAAGAAGGGCGCGGCGTCACGAAGGATTTTCAACAAGCCGTCTCCTGGTATCGCAAAGCCGCAGAACAGGGACACGCCAACGCGCAGAGTAATCTAGGCTCTATGTATTTCACAGGAAAAGGCGTCAAGAAGGATTCGAAGGAAGCTGCCAGATGGTACCGCTTATCCGCAGAGCAAGGCTGGGTGGTTGCACAACAGAACCTTGCCAACCTTTATGCCGCAGGAGAAGGCGTTCCAAGAGATTTGGTAAGCGCTGGAATGTGGTACGTCCTTGCGGCAAGGGAAGGCGATGAGACAAGCGCCCAGATGTTGTCACGTATAACACCGCAGTTAAACGGCAAAGAGCGTGAAGAGGTTCGCCGCCGAGCTGACGATTGGGAGATAGCTCACTCGCAACTCGCCAAAGGAGTATCGCTTGTCAAATCGGATACCGAAACAATAACCGTTAGTGGAGAAGGGTTCCCAAATATCACTGCTGATGAAGTGAAAAGTATTCGCGCAAAAGCAGAAAACGGAGACGCAGCGTCGCAATCTGTTTTGAGCGAATTGTATCAACGTGGTCAAGGCGTGGCGCTAGATTTGAAGGAAGGATTCAACTGGACCAACAAATCCGCACTGCAAGGCTACGCGCCAGGACAATACAATCTTGGTACCATGTATCAAAATGGTTTAGGTGTCCAAAAAGATGAGGCAAAAGCAGTCGAATGGTATCTAAAAGCTGTCGAACAAGGCTATGCATCAGCCTTTAACAATCTTGGCGTAGCCTATGGCACGGGACGAGGCGTCAAACAGGATTTTGCTAGGGCTTATATGTGGTTCAAAATTGCCGTTGACGCCGGATATCCGTTGGCTCAACGAAATTTAGACGCGATGGAGAGCCAATTGACGAAAGAGCAGATGGCTGCCGCAGAACGCAAAGCAAAGGAATGGCAAGCGGCGCATAAAAAATAGAGAAAAATATCGATTCCTAAATTATGGAAGAACCGGATTACATTCGCGCTCATAAATTTTCTATCAGGCATCGTGAAGCAATACAAAAAAGCCATGCTTGTGGTTGTTTTTATTGTTTGGCTATCTTCGAGCCGACCGCTATAACTGAATGGGTTGATAAAGAGAATGGCGAAGGGCAAACAGCTTTATGCCCAAAATGCGCTATAGACTCTGTCATAGGCTCTGATTCAAGCTTTCCAATTTCGCTAGATTTTTTGACGAAGATGCAACAGCACTGGTTTTAAGATTGTTGAACCGCAAGCAAAGAAAGTATGGCGCAAACCATTCACGACAACAGAGGAATCTTTGAAGCCTTAATCGGAGATGGGCGCCCGCTGTTGTTATTGATGGGGCTGGCTCTGATTTTGTCCGGCGGGTTTGCGATCTTCACCGCTCTAACTGGACATTTCCTTCCACAAGACACCGAGTTCTTAGGCATGACATCAGCGGAGTTATGCGCGCTTCATCAATGTAGGGTTGTGCATTTTATGATGCATGACCGTGTTTCCTGGGGAGGGTCGCTGATCGCCGTCGGCGCGCTCTATATGTGGCTTGCGGAATTTCCTCTGCGACAAAAAGAAGCGTGGGCTTGGTGGCTCTTTGTCGTTACTGGCATCGTCGGTTTCGGAAGTTTCCTTGCTTATTTTGGCTACGGCTACCTGGACACCTGGCATGGCGCGGCAACGCTTCTGCTTCTGCCCATTTTTATTGGTGGTTTGGCGCGTTCCTACTTCACGCTTGCGAAACCCATTTCAATTCGCTCACTGTTTACGCCTTCCGTGAAACCGCGCTGGTCTACTTCATTTGGCATAGGGCGCGCGCTTTTGCTTGCAACCGCGTCTGGGATGATTGCCGGAGGTTTGACAATTATGATTTTCGGCATGACTACAGTTTTCGTCCCGCAAGATTTGTTGTATATGGGCTTGGTCGCTGACGATTTGCACGCTATCAATCCGCGACTTGTCCCTCTGATAGCACATGACCGAGCCGGTTTCGGCGGCGGCATCGCCACTTGTGGCATATTGGTTTTGTTTTGCCTATGGTGTGGCAAGCCGTCGCGCAATCTGTGGCAAATTCTCTTGGTTGCAGGGGGCGCGGGCTTTTCAACGGCTATCGGTATTCATCCCTTCGTAGGCTATAATGACTTGGCGCATCTAGCGCCCGCCATTTTGGGCGCCTTGATTTTTGTTGTCGGAATAATTTTGAGTTTCAAACCTATGCACGCAAACTCAAAGCACGATGCGGAGTCAAATGTCCGCTCCGCAGATTACGAAGTAGATTTCATAAACTGACGGTGCAGAAAGAAGCGAGTCTACGATGATGATGAACGGTAAATTCCCTTTGAGTTGTTTTTTGTTTGCAGTAATTGGTTTTGCCTTGAACGTCAATTCAAACTTTTTTGATTCAAACGCTTCCTCAAAATTGACAATAGAAAGGCAATCGACGAAAAAATTTGCAGAGTATAGAAATTGGTTGCGAGTTAATAAAAAGCCTCTGATGATGGCAGCAGGAACCTCTGCGTTGTGCGCTCCTGCTTCGGCTGCACAACCAAAAATCGATAGCCCACACAATGATAAATTCATTGTTGTTTACGTTAATAAACTAGGGCGAAAGGGTATGATGGAACAAATGCATCCGCGATTTCCGCAAGGCTCTGTCATCGTCAAAGAAAAATTGACCACCCAAGATAGCACATCGCCTGAACTGCTGACCGCTATGGTCAAGCGCGAAAAAGGATTCAATCCTGCGAGTAACGATTGGGAATTTTTCGTATTGAGCGGCAATGCGAAAACGATTCAAACACAAGGAAAACTAGAAAATTGCATTACTTGTCACACAGCACGACGCAGCGATGATTTTGTCTTTCGCTATTATCTGCCGGGAGTAACCAAGTATAGACTTCCAAACCCGAAAGGAGCTTGATGCGAGCAGTTGACATCATCGAAAAGAAACGCGATGGCAAGGCGCTTTCACGCGAAGAGCTACATTTTGTCATTCAAGGCTACACGCTAGGCGAAGTCGTTGACTATCAAATGGCTGCTTTGTTGATGGCAATTTTTTTACGCGGTATGACGGCGGAAGAAACCCTTGCTCTGACGCATGAGATGTTGCATTCGGGTGTGGTCGTTGATTTCTCAAGCTTAGGTCGTCCGCGAATTGATAAACATTCCACGGGCGGCGTCGGTGATAAAACTTCGTTAGTCATTGCTCCGGTTGTTGCGGCGGCGGGCGTTTATGTGCCGATGATTTCCGGGCGAAGCTTGGGACATTCAGGAGGTACGCTCGATAAACTCGAATCGATTCCGGGTTTTCGTACCAATCTAACGCTTGAAGAGTATGGCGAAACGCTTGAAAAAATTGGCGTAGCCTTAATCGGACAGACCTCCGAAATCGCGCCCGCAGATAAAAAACTTTACGCCTTGCGAGATGTGACAGCGACGGTTCCTTGCCAACCCTTGATGGCTGCTTCGATTATGAGCAAGAAAATGGCTGAAGGAATTTCAGGGCTTGTGATGGATGTCAAAACCGGCAGTGGTGCCTTTATGAAGATCGAAGAAGAGGCGATTTCATTAGCGAAAATCATGATGGACATAGCCCATGGCTTGCAGAAAGATGCGGTTGCTCTCATCACGGATATGAATCAACCGCTAGGTATTGCGGTTGGCAATTCGCTCGAAATCAAAGAAGCGTTCAACACCTTGCGTGGCAAAGGACCGCAAGATTTCAACACACTTTGCCGTGAGCTTTCGGCGGAGATGTTATTGATGGGACGCGCTGCGGAAGATTTAGAGACCGCTCGTTTGCTTTATGACGAAATGATTTCGTCAGGCAAAGCTCTTGAAAAGATGCGCGAGATTATTACAACTCAACATGGCAATCCTCAAGTCTTAGATGACGATTCACTTTTACCGCAAGCCAGAAATCAACAGGGGGTTTCTGCAAAATGCGCTGGTTTCGTTCAATCAATTGACACAGAAGCAATTGGTCAAGCCTCTATGGTTTTAGGCGCTGGACGTTTGCAACTCGACACAGAAATTGATTTAGGCGTTGGCTTACTCATTCATGCGAAAATTGGCGACAAAGTTGACGAAGGTGCACCGCTTGTGACAATTCATTTCAATGACGCTGCGAAACTAGAGGAGTCCTTGGCGCTTATCGAACGCGCATATAAGATCGGCGATCAACGAATTGAACCGCCAGCGTTAATCAAAACCGTTTTCCGTTGAAAAAACTCTGTGTAAACTTTGTGTCCTTGCGCCTCTACGGTGAAGACACATCAGAATTTTTGGATGTACAGAAACGCTTTTTATAAAACCAAAGGAGCAATTCATGAGTAGAAAACTTAGTGATGCTGAGTTTCAAACAAAATCAGAAGATGCAATTAGAGAGTTGGAAAAAGCTTACAGCAAACTCTCTGATGAATGCGATATAGACGTTGAAGTGCAGGGAGGCGTGTTGAGCGTCACTTTTGAAGAAGGCGAACCCGGTAAATATATTGTCAGTCCCAATTCATCGGCGGGACAGGTTTGGGTTTCGGCTCGCGTTTCAAGTTTCAAATTCGATTGGTCAGATGATGAGAACGGCTTTGTGCTTGCAGGCACAGGTGAATCAATCAAATCTGTAATGCAGCGATTGACGCGAGAGCAGTTGAGCGATGATGACGTAGCGTTGTAAAGATGTCGTTGTAGAATTAGATTGTGGCTACGTGGAGAGTCGGTCTTTGACCGCTGAAAGTTGAAGATGATTGCAAAAAAAAAAGATGCCGCCAACTCAAGCATCAATCGCATCCTCCAAGTTTTTGCCAAAGAGCGCGATCTATCAAAACGCATTGACGTAATTTCAGAGCACCTCATGGGTTGCCCTTACGTTGTGAATTCGCTAGGCGGCGGTCTTGATTTGCCTGAGCAGTTGACAATCAAACTTGATGGGTTCGATTGTGTGACATACCTGGAAACTGTACTCGCTTTGGCGTTGGCTAAAACTTCAGAAAATTTTGCGGATTACCTTCGATCCATTCGATACAAAAATGGCGAACTCGATTGGCAGAAACGCAATCACTACATGGTTGATTGGTGGCGTAACAACGAAAAGCAAAGCTTGATTCAAAACCTCACGCGAGGCACAGAAGCAATTGAAAAAACTCGCGAGTTGAATTTGGTCAAGGGCTTGCAATCGAAGCGCACGACCTTTCGCGTCTTTCCCAAGAAAAATCTCAAGCGTGTAGAAAAGCTAATAAAGACGGGCGATTTAGTTTGTTTCAGCTCAACGAAAAAGAATTTAGATGTATTTCATGCAGGCATTTTGATTCGCCGCAATGATAAGATTCTGCTTCGCCACGCTACACGCACGGCAGGCAAAGTTATTGAGCAGGATTTGCAAGAATTTTTGCAGCACAATCGAATGCCTGGCTTTGTTTTGTTAAGTCCAACGAAAAATAAATAATAAATTTTATGTCAAAAATAACCGCAGCATTAATCTATGAAAAAGGCGCGCAGCAAGCCGCTTTAGTTGATGAACTACTCCATTGCTCTGCCATTGCGGAAGTTTTGTTGCTCAACAACAGAGAACCGAATTACCAGACGACGCGACTGAAATCGCGTTGGCTAAACCTCGATTCTTTTATCAGTTCAAGTATCATGCAAGTTTTGAATGCGACGGTATCGGAATATCTTCTGCTCATTCTGCCCGGTCAACGGGTTCGTTTAGGTGGTCGCGCTATCGAACGATTCTTGCAAACCGCCGATGATTCCGGCGCGGCTCTCATCTATTCCGATTTCAAAGACGAAACCAGTGATGCAGTCACAGATCATCCTTTGATTGATTATCAACTCGGGAGCCTGCGCGACACTTTCGATTTTGGTTCCGTCTTGCTTATTTCAAAAGAAGCGGCTGAGCGGGCGCTTGAAAAATACGGAGCGATTGATGAGAAACTCCAATGGGGCGGACTCTACGACCTGCGTTTGAAGCTTTCGATTGATGCGGAAATTTTGCGAATCCCTGAACCGCTTTACACGCGCATTCCAACGGACACGCGAGCCAGCGGCGAAAAACAATTCGATTACGTTGACCCGAGACAACGCGATTATCAGATCGAAATGGAAGAAGTAGCGTCCCAACATCTGCAACGAATAGACGCTTACCTCAATCCTCAATGGTATTCTCGTCCTACAAATAACGATGTCTTTCATTACCGCGCCAGCATCATTATTCCTGTTCGAAACCGCGAACGCACAATCCGTGACGCAGTGAAAAGCGCGCTTTCTCAACAAACCGATTTCAAATTCAATGTCATCGTTGTTGACAATCACTCTACGGATAAAACTACCGAAATCCTTTCGGAAATCGCTCATCAGGATAATCGTCTGGTTCACCTCAAACCTACGCGAACCGATTTAGGAATAGGTGGTTGTTGGAACGAAGCAATCCACTCTTTGCCATGTGGCGAGTTTGCAGTGCAGTTGGATTCTGATGATTTGTACCAAGATGAGCAAACGCTTGCGAAGATTATCGCGACGTTTGAAGAAGGCAATTACGCAATGGTGATTGGTACTTATACGATTGTAAATTTCGATTTGCAGGAGATTCCTCCTGGACGAATAGACCATGCAGAATGGACGCGAGACAACGGACGCAACAACGCGCTTCGCATTAGCGGATTAGGCGCGCCCAGGGCTTTTTACACGCCTCTGCTTCGTGAAATCGGTTTGCCGAATACCAGTTATGGCGAAGATTATGCAACCGCCCTGCGCATCAGTCGGCATTACGAAATTGGCAGAATCTACGAATCTATTTATTATGCGCGACGTTGGGAAGGGAATTCGGATGCGGCGCTGCCTCTGGCAACCGCGAATCGTTACGATGCTTACAAAGATTATTTACGTACCGTTGAGATACTGGCGCGAAGGAGATTGAATCTATCGTGAATTGGCAAGAGAGAATCCTCAGCATAGATGAAATAAATAACTATCTTGAAGAAAACGATGCGGTCAAATTATCGGCGCAAGTCGAGGCTTTGATTGAACATCAAAAAGCGAATTGGCCTCAACTAAAGGAAGGGTATGAAGCCCTCTCGCAAATCGAAACCAAGCGCATTAATATTGATGATTCAACCATCATCGTTCAGCACAACGCGAAACGAGTTCGCAGCACCGCTGCTCCTGTTGATAAAACATCCATCGCTGCGCGACCTTGTTTTTTGTGCGCAGAAAATTTGCCGGTCGAAGAGAAGGGAATTTATTATGACGAAGAATACGTCATTCTTTGTAATCCGTTTCCCGTGCTTGATAAGCATCTGGTGATCGCGCATAAAGAACACATTGAGCAAAAGATAGAAGGTCGCGTTGAAGATTTGTTGGCGTTGGCTTTTGATTTAGGAGATGAATATTTCGTTTTGTACAACGGTCCCGAATGCGGCGCATCTGCGCCGGATCATTTGCATTTTCAAGCTCTTTCTCGTGCTGTTTTGCCAATCGAAGAAACCCTGAAAGCGGGTGAGCCGCCTTCTGAAATCGATTGCAACATTTGTGTTGATACAGGACGCGGTCAGTTTGAATTGTTCACCATAGCCGATGCTGGGCGCAGCGTCATTGTTTTACGCGGCGCGAATAAATTTGAATTAGTTCCCTGGATTTATCAAACCATTGCAGGTTTGTCGCAGGCTACCTCTAAGTCTGAGCCGATGTTGAATCTCATCTGTTATGTTGATAAAGGCGTGTTTACAGTCTTGTTATTTCCTCGCGCCCGTCACCGACCCGCTTGTTTTTTTGCAGAAGCCGAAGATCGTTTAATCATCAGTCCCGGCGCGATTGACATGGCAGGAATCATAGTTGTTCCTGAGCACGAACATTATGAAAAAATCGGCGCGCAGCAAATCGAAATAATTTATTCTGAAGTCAGTTTAAACAGTGATTTCGTTGACGAGGTGATTGGTCAAGTTTGCGAAGCGTAGTGTTTTGAAAGAAAAGTTTGTTGATAAGGAACTGATTTAGCGTAAAATGTCTTGTAGATTGGAGGCGGTTAAGTGTCTGAGGATAGATTGACAATTCCAGAGGTAAATACAGATGTCGAAAAGGAGCGAGAAAAACCACGTCTCGTATCTTTGCTGTTTTATGATTATAGTAATAAAACTGAAACTGGAAAATTTAACATCTTAGGCGTTTTTGATCGTCTTTCTGTGGATATAGAGAAAAAGCGAACGCACTCTTTTGGGATGTTTGTTAAAGTAGCGCAACTAACTGAAGGCATCATTCGGGTATTTACACTTGAGCCTAATGGAAAGATTATTGCCGTACTGGATTTTGGGTTGCCTGATGAGTATCCAAAGGATGAGAAATACCACATAGCACAAGCAGCAGGAACACTCGAATTTGATACGCCAGTAGAAGGGCTTTATTGGTTTGATGTTTTGCACAATAATAAATCGCTAGGTGGAACTGGATTACAAATAGATTTTAAGCCATCGGAGAAAAAAGATGGGAACAACACAAGTAATTCTTAGGGAAGTCTTTACTCATCATTCAGGGTTTAAGACAAACTTTCAAGAATTTACTGAGCAGTCACAGCCTACGGTTGAGGCGACAGATGCGCTTAATACCCTAATTATGTCTCAAAATGAATATCAATCTATACGTCCGTTAAAAGGGAAGTATGCGAATGATCCTTCTTGGAAAGAATTCCCTAACTTTTTAGAAGAATATGACCGCCAAATTAATGAACTGTATAAAGAGTAAATGAGTGTATATCTTAGACTCAGACGTTCTTGGTTTCTACCTCAATCACCCTGATAATTATCCGCATCTGTGCAAGAAAATAGATGACGCGGATGCGAAAAAGTTAGTGTGTACAAGCATTGTCACAGTAGAAGAAGCAATCGCCGGAAAACTTAATTATCTTCGCAGTGCTAATGTCCAAAAAAGCATTGATGTTGTTCAGGCATATAACTATTTACTGGATTTTATGATTGATATAAGAAGGTTTTTGATATTGCCCTTCGACAAAGACGCGTTTGATATTTTCCAAACGATTCCAAGAAAGGTAAGAGAAAGCGCAGTGAATGATTGTCGAATTGCTGCGATTGCTCTTTCAAGGGGATATACTGTCGTTACAAATAATGGCAAGGATTTTTCACGTATAGAAGAGGCAACCTCAGTTAAGGTACAGTACTGGGTTAATGCTACTTGACTTCCTTAGAGCCACCGCAATCCCTATGACAGATAGAGTTAAAGATGAATGAAATTCGCAAGAAGATAAGCGCTCTCTCCAATACAGAACGCGCAGAGTTTTCACAAAGATTTTTCAAGACCGGACCGGGTGAATATGGCGAAGGCGATATTTTTTTAGGACTGAGCGTTCCACAAATGAGAACTCTTGCGAAGGAGTATCGCGCTGTTTCAATCGAGGATGTTTTGGTTTTGCTGCAATCGGCAATTCACGATGAACGGGCGATAGCGATTTTCATTCTGGTGCAGGCTTTTGCAAAAGGCGATGAGGTAAAAAAGAGACAAATTTATGAACTCTATTTGCAACAGACGAGGTTCATCAATAATTGGGATTTAGTAGATTGTTCTGCTGCCCAAATTGTCGGAGCATTTTTGTTGAATAAAAACCGGAAGCCGCTCTACACATTAGCCAAATCAAAAAGTTTGTGGGATCGTCGTATCTCAATCATCGCTACGTTTCATTTTATTCGACAACATGAATTTTCCGAAACCCTTACGATTGCCGGGATGCTACTCACAGACAAAGAAGACTTAATTCATAAAGCCGTGGGTTGGATGTTGCGCGAAGTCGGCAAACGCAACCTTGATGTTGAAGAAGCGTTTTTGATTGAACATTACGAAAAGATGCCCAGAACCATGCTGCGCTATGCGATTGAAAAATTCCCTGAAGCCAGAAGACAGATGTATTTGCGAGGACAACTTTAAAGTTGGATGATTTGCAGCAAATATGAAGAGGCGACATTTCATAGTCATCGCTTTGCTTGCTTTGATCAGTTTATCAATCGCTGCTTGGCGATATTGGTGGATGACGCGCCGCGCTTTGATCAGGCTGAAGTTGATGAGGTCGCCAGCCAACCTTTTAAGAAATGCAGATTTTTCTCAATGTACAAATCCAAATATTCCTGATTTTTGGGGAACTACGAATGCTTCCTCGCTGCAAGATTTTTCCAAGGTCTTTCAAATTGAGAGGAGCGCGCCTCTAAAAAATATTCGCGCCTTACGATTACATAACCCACTAGCCGATTTTGAAATGTCTCTGCAATCCTGCGCGACTTTTCTCGCAAAATCAAAGCCTTATACTTTTTCAATCTATCTTCGCAGTGATGTAGAAAAATTTGCAGTTCGGCTATCTATAGGTTGGGGTGAGAGAAGTGTCATCGTTGTAAATAATATATGGCAGAGATATGAGATGACTTACACTCCATATCTCAAAGGAGAGATGAATCAAGGTTTTCAAGTATGGGTTTCGTTACAGCAGGAAGGAAATCTATGGCTCGCCGCGCCGCAATTAGAAGAAGGAGAGCAAGCAACTTCCTTCGTCACGGCTTTGATGGATGATCACCCGTTACCAATTTTCCCAACGACAAAAACCGATGAATTTACTGTCATTCAAGCACAAGAATTGTTTTCAGAAGATAAATTAATAAAGCTTGATTCTGAAACTCCACACGTTCAAATAAATCGCTATCATCAAAGTTTAATGAAAGCTGGCAAACCTTTTCTTGTTTTCGGTATTGCAATTTCAGAGCCAAAAGAATGGCAGCTTGAAGATATTGCAAATCGCGGATTTAATTCACTCGCGCTTTTCTTGCCAGCTTTGAAAGAAAACGGTGAAGCAAAAAAATCCATAGACTCAATCCTTGCGCAACTCGACGCAGTTCATCGCAAAGGTATGCACGTCATTCCAATTGTTACGCATGAACCAGGAAGAAGCCTCAAGCAAATGCTTGATGAAAAAATACATTTCATCAAGCGGTTCAAACATCATCCGGCAATAATAAGTTGGTGGATTTTGGATGAACCTACGCAACACCTTGTCTATGATTCCGAAACCAATGGGTTGGCATTTTATCAAGCTGCAAAAGAAGCTGATCCAAGTCGTCCGGCGTTCATTAATGAGAATGTTTGGCGAGAGGGTGATTGGTTGACAAGTTTTGTGCAATCCACAGACATCATCAGTATGGATATGTATCCGGTTGGGCAATATCAAAATCCTCTGAGCGCGATAGCTGAACGCGCAAGTGTAATGAATCGCGAAGGTTTACTTGCGAACAAGCCCTCGGCATTTTGGCTACAACTGTACGGAAATTATGATGCGCCGCGCGAGCCTACGCCGGATGAAGAGCGTGCCATGACGTATTTAGTTTTTATTAGAGGCGTGCGATTGATTTTTTATTGGGTGTATAAACCTATGAATCAGATTTTATGGCAGAGTTTGAAACCGCTTTTTGAAGAGCTTAAAAATATAAGCGATATCGTGATGCAGGATCATTCGCGTTGGCATAGTGTTGGCACTGTTCAACTCCAAATTCATTATGCAATATGGGAAGTAGGCGATAAATTTTATCTCATAGCCTGTAATACCGGAAGCGAACCCGTTGAGGCAAAATTCAACCTTGAGCAAATTGCCGGAAAGAATTTCACCGAATCTGAAATTTGGTATGATGACCAGACGAAAAGATTCACAGGCAAAAGTTTAGAGATGGAGTTTTCGCCCTACGGTCGTCAGGTAATTACACTTTGGTGATCTGTTGATCAGTTTTTGACTCGAAACAAAGCGCGACCCATATTACCCCAGTAACTTATTTTGGTTGAAAAATTGGAGATTTTTTTGAGGCAGGCTGTCCTTTTAAATCTTCGGCGTGAAGGCCTTGAACATCTGCATAAAACGACAGCTTACCAGTTTTGCCGTAAATCGAAGGCACAGCGTGAATATAAAAAGAGAGCTTGTCGGCGCTCACCGTTAGGGTGAATTTGTAGCCGCTCGATTCTCCGTCTTCCATCTCTTTGGGCAAGGCTTCGAGCCTTACGAGTTCAGTTACAGGAGCGTTACGTCCTTCAAATTTGCTTGCATAAAGAATCTCTGCTGTGCGGATTCGCTGAATCATCTCTGTGGCTTCTTCTTCGTTAACCACCATTCGCGTATTGAAGAAAAAATTGCGACCTTGAGCTTGTACAAGTTGTAGCGATTCTTGATCGCCAACCAACCATTCAGCGCCTTGCGCGATTAACGCGACCTGTTCCAGTTTTTCAACGCCTTCAAATTTCAAAAAGACTACAGCCGTATTGCCGGTTATCTGCTGACCTTTCACGTCAATCTTGTCAGGGATTGCAGAAAAAGTGCGAACGAAATCAGGTTCTAAATCTTTAAGCTCGGCTGCTGAAAGACCTTCGATTGCGCCTCTGTAAATTGAAAGACGAAACCCCTCTATATATTTTTTCTCTTTCAGAGCGCGGTAAAATTTTATCACCGTATCTGAAGGCGAACTTTTAGGATTTTGAGCAGAGACACTTGGGAGGAAGGATAACCAGACAAACATGGCAATAGCTATTCTCTTCATAAATAAACTCCGAATTAGCTTTGAGGAAATTTTCTTCTCAGGGGCAGCAACGTGGGTGATTCATTCAAGGGGCGATACAAATTATTACAATCATTGTACGAAGGCTAATATACAATGACCAAATCACCGAGGCAATATAATAGTGAATAGTGAATAGTGAATAACGAATAGTGAATAGTGACAGGAAAGTTTGTTATCCTGAGATTGGTAGCGTAACGAATCACTGAAAACTCAAAACCTCTCTCGTTACTATTCATTATTCACTATTCGTTAATTACTGGCTCTGGGCTTGTGCGCGTTGTTGTTTCAGACGGTCAATGTACAGTTGTGCCCAAGCCAATTTCTCTTGAGCCAAAGGGTATTGCTCGATTACTTTTTCGATATTTGATAGATAGGTGACAATACCCGAATGTTGACGCATATCTTGGAGGTAAGGCTCAACTTTTGCGTAAATCACAAGCATTTCGGTACTCGATTCCAATAACAGCTCTCCGTTTAATGCTCCGCTTGTGACAAACGACGCAGCCATATCCCAATACGTCGTTACCATTCTGAAGTGAGGATTGTGTGGATGTTTGCCATCGAACCAGATGGCTTTCACTTCATCAAAAGAGTTTGGCAGGAATTCTGACGCATACCAGGCACGCGCTTTACGCAATTCGTCTTCGCGCCGCAATTCGTAGAGTCGCAAAATTAATTGGGCGTCTTCAGGTGTTGCAGGTTTACTATTCATCAATCAGTTCTCCTATTCAGGGATTCAATTTTGTACTCGAACTTTGTTGTTGTAATTCGACACGCTGTTGCAGCGTGTGGTGTAGAAAATTCTTGTCGTCAGGTTCGGGGTAATCACTGCGATAATGACCCCCGCGCGATTCCCGTCTGCCAAGCGCTGCCTGCGCCACTAACTTTGCCAGCGTGACGAAGTTCCAGGAGCGCGTGTTCATTTGTCGCGAGGCAATCTCCTCAAGCGCGTCCAGAGCTTCTTTCAATCCTTGCTCCTGACGTACGATGCCAACTTTGTCCCACATAATCTTTTTGACTTCGCGGCGTGTGCCGTCGCCAATTTTCCAATCTGCCTCTTCCCCGAAATCCCAATCGCGTGGTGCGATCTGTTCGATTTCCAATGACGATTCTTCGGCGGCGGCAGCACCGGCTCTGGCACCGAAAACCAACCCTTCCAACAGGGAATTAGAGGCTAAACGGTTAGCACCGTGAACGCCTGTGCATGAGACTTCGCCCGCCGCGTATAACCCCACAATCGAAGTGCGTCCGAAGATGTCCGTCCGAATTCCACCCATCGTGTAATGCGCCGCAGGGCTGACCGGAATCAAATCGCTTGTGATGTCTATGTTATAAAGCAGACAGGTATTGTAAATTTTCGGGAAGCGCTCGCGTATGAATTTGCGGTCTAAATGTCTCATATCAAGCCAGACATTTTGGGCAGCTTCATTCTGCATCTCGAAATGAATCGAACGGCTGACGATATCACGCGGCGCTAGTTCTTCGCGTTCATCATAGCGAGGCATGAATCGTTCCCCTTTGTTATTGAACAAACGACCACCTTCTCCGCGCATCGCTTCAGACAACAAAAAGCGCGGCGCATTGGCAACCACCAGCGCTGTCGGATGAAATTGAATGAACTCCATATCCGCCATCACTGCGCCTGCGCGATAAGCCATAGCCATACCGTCGCCTGTTGCCACGTCAGGATTCGTCGTGTGTAAATAGAGTTGACCCGCACCTCCCGTCGCCAGGACAACGGCGCGAGCATAAAGCGCTCGAACTTTGTTGGTTTTTGGTTCAACGAAAGTCACGCCTACGCAACGCCCATCCTTAACGATTAAAGATTGTGTGCACGAGTGCGGCAGATATTCTATGTTAGAAAACTTTTTTGACCAGGCGACCAGAGAACGGACGATTTCACGGCCTGTCGCGTCGCCACTCGCATGGAGTATGCGATTGCGCGAGTGCGCCGCCTCGCGTGTGAAGGAGAGGTTCCCGTCAACGCTGTCAAAAAGCGCACCGTGTTCAATTAGCTCAGTGATGTAAAGAGGCCCTTCTTCGATCAGCACATTGACAGCTTCTTCGTCGCAAAGCCCAGCGCCTGCTGTCAAGGTGTCTTGTACGTGGAGCTCAATCTTATCATCATCGCTGAGAACAACCGCTATGCCGCCTTGCGCGTACTCGGTATTGGATTCCGTCAATTGGTCTTTGGTTAAGATGGCAACGCGCCCAACTTTTGCCAGGGCAAC
>JANMSG010001064.1:0-7660 GCA_031389065.1 Acidobacteriota bacterium
CATCCAAAGCGTAAGGACTATAAGGACTAAGGACTAAGGACTAAGGACTAAGAACTATGTTAGACAAACTTGAAGGCATTGAAAAAAAATACGAGGAATTGACGGAGCAGTTGAGCGACCGTGAATTGCTTGCAGACCAGCAGCGTTATACGAAAACCACCAAGCAGCACCGCGAGTTGGAAGAGGTGGTGGCAAAATACCGCGAGTATCGAGCCATTGATCAAGGCCTCAAAGATTCAAACGAGATGCTCGAACTTGAGCAAGACGAGGAGATGTTGGAGCTGGCTCGCGCGGAACTTGCTGACCTCGAAGAGCGACGAATTAAAATCGAAAATGAATTAAAAGCCCTGCTGATTCCGAAAGACCCGAACGACGAAAAGAACGTCATCCTCGAAATTCGCGCCGGAACGGGTGGCGACGAAGCCACTTTGTTTGCTGCCGAAATTATGCGAATGTATATGCGCTACGCCGAACGTCAAAGCTGGCGCGTGCAATTGCTCGACGCCTCCGATTCCGGCATCGGCGGTCTGAAAGAAGCCATCCTGCTCATCGAAGGCGACAAAGTTTATTCAAAACTTAAACATGAATCGGGTGTGCATCGCGTTCAGCGTGTGCCGCAAACCGAAGCCTCCGGGCGCATACATACTTCGGCAATCACAGTTGCCATCTTGCCCGAAGCCGAAGAGGTTGACATC
Source organism: Acidobacteriota bacterium (assembly GCA_031389065.1). Classification (GTDB taxonomy): domain Bacteria; phylum Acidobacteriota; class Blastocatellia; order UBA7656; family UBA7656; genus JACQDB01. The sequence goes on from JANMSG010001064.1 coordinate 696, forward strand.
AAAATTGAGGCGAAAGACCTTCGCATAGACACCTTCTGTTCGTCTGGTCCCGGCGGTCAATCGGTTAACACAACCTATTCTGCGGTTCGCTTAACGCACATACCTACAAACACTGTGGTCTCCATGCAGGACGAAAAATCGCAGATCAAGAATCGCGAAAAAGCCATGCGCGTGTTGCGTTCGCGCCTGCTTGAATTGGAACAGGCGAAACAGCACGAATCCATCGCCAGCGAGCGTCGTTCGATGGTCGGTTCCGGCGACAGGTCTGAAAAGATTCGAACCTATAACTTCAAGGATAACCGCATCACAGACCATCGCATAGGCTACACGGTTCACCAATTGGATCTGTTTATGCAAGGCGACATCGGCGAGTTATTAAGTGCTCTCGCCGAGCATTATCAAACGGAAAAACTCAAAGCCACTACGGAAGAAGCCTCTGCATAAAAGTAGTTAGGTGATGAAGGTGGAACAGCAGATATGGTGCCAATAGCTGATTTAAGGAAAATAGCTAACGGGAGGCTTGTAGATGCGGATACGTTGTTTCGCGCAGGGCGATATGATGGCGCAATTTACCTTTGCGGATATGCCGTTGAAATGGCGCTCAAAGCGCGAATCTGTCGCGTTCTAAAATGGTCCGGTTTTCCCTCTACAAACAACGAATTCAATGACTACCGTAGCTTTCGTACACACGAGATGGGTGTACTTCTTCATCTCTCTGGAGTCGAATCCAAAATCAAATCGAATTACTTAGCTGAGTGGTCCATTGTGGCTACCTGGAAGTCAGACTTGCGATATCGCCCGATAGGTAGTGCCACAGCTCAGGATGTTGCTGACATGATAAAATCAGCGAGAAGGATTATGGCTGCTTTATGATTCAGATAGAAAAGTTCCGTAAGGTCATGAACCAAGTTAGCGCAGAAAAGGGCGACTTTGTGCTCTTTGGTCTCTTTCTGACCGAAGAATCTCCAGACAGATGGGATTTAGTCATATCAGCACCTTGGCTAGAAAAAGGTAAGCTAAAAGCACTTGGCGAATTTGCAGAAAAACTTTCTTCGATCATAGGTCAAGAAGAAGTCCTCTCATTATCGAAAATCGTTACTCTCAATCACGATGATCCTAGCCTCAAGGCTATTTTGAAATCAATTCAGGTTGAGAATGATGAGATAGTGCTTCGGAACAATAATCTCTTTGGGCTAGAAGTCAAACAGGCATACATTCTTCGCGCAAAACGATTGCAGGAGTCTAGACCGAAGGTATCCTAGTAATCAATGCTGTCGCAGCGAATTTCTCCTCACACCTTCCGTGGTCAGTACAAGTTGAGCGATGTTATTCACTCGACATACAGAGTAAATAAATTCCTTTTATAAGCCTCATTGATCTTACGGCTGAAAAAGTTGAATGATAAAGCAAATCACATTGTGCCCGAAGGAGAACCTCATGAATCTCAAACGAAGGCTTTTCACCTTATCTTGCATTCTCTTTTGCTTCGTCTTGCCCGTTGCGGCGCAGAACAATTCAGCCTCAACGCAAGACGAAAAGATTGATGAATTCGTCAAAACCGAAATGCAGAAGCGCAAGATTCCTGCCGTATCAATCGTGGTTTTGAAGAACGGCGAAATCGTCAAAGCGAAAGGTTACGGCTTTGCCAACCTCGAACATCAAATCGCCGCCAAGCCCGAAACCATTTATCAATCAGGCTCCGTCGGCAAACAATTCACTGCGACGCTTGCGATGATGTTGGTCGAAGAAGGAAAAATCGCGCTTGATGACAAACTCAGTAAATACTTCACCGATGCGCCAGAGATTTGGAAAGACATAACCGTGCGCCATCTGTTGACCCATACATCGGGAATCTCAAACAAACTCTACAACCAGATCAATATGCGCACAGATTACACGGAAGATGAACTGGTTAAAAAAATCGCCGCTCTTTCGCTTGACTTCCAACCCGGCGAAAAATGGAACTATAGCAATCCGGGTTATGTGACGCTTGGCATCTTGCTGCATAAAGCGTCGGGCAAATTTTACGGCGAGTTGCTGCAAGAGAAAATATTCAAGCCTCTGGGAATGAATACGGCGCGCATCATTAACGAAGCCGATATTATCTTGAACCGCGCTGCGGGTTATCATCTGGTGAAAGGCGAAGTGAAGAATCAGGAATGGGTTTCGCCAGCCTTGAACACCACGGCAGACGGCAGTTTGTACTTGACCGTTTTGGATATGGCGAAGTGGGACGCTGCGCTTTACAGTGAAAAATTGCTCAAGAAATCGAGCTATGAGCAGATGTATACTCCCGTGAAATTGAACAACGGCAAGACGCACGCCTACGGTTTCGGCTGGTCTTTTAGCGAAATCAAAGGTCACAAAATCATCGAACATGGCGGTGCGTGGCAAGGCTTCACTACCTTCATTGCGCGTTACGTGAATGACAAATTGAGCGTCATTGTGTTGACGAATCTTGCGGGCGCAGACCCTGGCAAAATCGCTCACGGCATCGCGGGCATCTACAACCCTGAACTCAGCCCGTCAGCACCTGCGGGATTGCCTGATGCTAAAAACGCGACCACCCAGGTTGACCCAAAAATCCTTGATACTTATGTAGGCGAATACGAACTCGCGCCCGGCTTCACCATCACGGTCACAAGAGTTGGCGATAATTTATTCGGACAAGCTACGGGACAGGCCGAATTTCAACTCTACGCACAATCGCCGTCAAAGTTTTTTCTCAAAGTCGTTGAAGCGCAGGTGGAATTCTTCAAAGACGCAAACGGCAAAGTAACGCATTTAATTCTCTATCAGAACGGTGAACATCAGGGGAAAAAAATCAAGTAAGCAACAAGCCGCGAGAGGCTGTTTTTCGAACCTCTCGCAACCCTTTACAACCTTGCCAAATATCGCACAAGCCATCACAGAAGCCGCCGAGAGACTGCAAGCCGCAGGCGTCGCCGATGAACGCCGCACCGCAAATTCATTGCTCTGTCAGGCGCTTGGTGTTGAGCGAATCTATCTGATCACACACGCCAACGACGCTGTAGACGAAGCGCCTTATGAAGCCTTTCTCGCAATGATTGAGCGGCGTGCGACAGGCGAACCTTTGCAATACATCACAGGTCGTCAGGAATTTTACGGACTCGATTTCTGCGTCACTCCTGATGTTTTGATTCCAAGACCCGAGACTGAATTTCTGGTCGAACAAGTCATCAAGCTTGCCCGATCACGAGAAGAGTTTCGTAGTCCCGCCTTCAGGCGGAAGGTTTTGCCAGGAAAGATTCCGCCTGAAGGCGATACGACAAAGCCTACAGCAAACCCGTTGGTTATCGTTGACGCAGGCACCGGTTCAGGCTGCATAGCGATTACGCTTGCGTTACAGGTGAAGAATGCGCGAATCATCTCGATAGACATTTCACCTGCCGCGCTCAAGGTTGCGCGAGAAAACGCCCAACGCTTAGGCGCAAAAGATAAAATAGAATTTTTAGAAGGCGATTTGCTCGCCCCGCTTGCGAGTCACAATCTTGAAGGCGCAGTAGATTATCTCGTATCGAATCCGCCTTATATCTCTGTCAAGGAGGCAGCCACACTGCAACGCGAAGTGAAAGATTGGGAGCCTCACACGGCGCTGTTTGCTGATCATGACGGTCTCAGGTTTTACCAACGTTTGCTCAATGAAGGGCAACTATATGTCAAGCGCGATGGTTTTTTAATTTGCGAAATCGGTTATACTCAACTCGACACCATCAAACGAATGATAGATACAAACATATGGCAACTCGAAGAAGTAACCAACGACTTGCAAGGCATTCCCCGCACACTCACAATTCGCAGAGGGTAGTGTCAAAGAGGAAATACCAGATATTAAAAGTATCTCCTCTTTATTGTTTTTTCCACAATCGAAGCCTTACTTTCTACGTGCCAGCAAAAATCATTGGAGGGAAAATGAAAAAGCTATTTTTATCCATCGCAATCGCTGTTGCGCTATTTGCAGCGCACAGCGCGTCTTTGTCACTTGCACAAAATCAGCCTACTGCTTCGGGTCATTGGGAAGGCTCCATCGATGTTCAAGGCACTGTGATTGAAATCAGCGTTGATTTAACACGCAGTGATAAGGGCTCGTGGACGGGAACGATAGCCATACCGTCGCAAAGTCTAAAGGATTATCCATTGAGCAATCTGAAAGTAGAAGGCGCAAACGTCTCTTTTGAAATGGCAAGCGTACAAGGCTTGCCTACCTTCAAGGGGAAACTTTCGGCGGATGGCAAAACCATTATCGGGGATTTATCTCAATCCGGCATGAGCTTCCCCTTCAAGCTCGAAAGAAAGGGCGACGCGAAAATTAGCGCAGCTGGAACAGAGGCGCCTTCGATCAAAGTGAGCGCCGATGTTGAAGGCAGTTGGCAAGGCACGCTCGACGCCGGTGGAACTATGCTTAGATTGATTCTGAAAATAACCAAAGCAGCGGATGGCTCGTTTGCCGCAAGTCTCGATAGCCCCGATCAAGAAAGCAATAACCTGCCGATCAATGCTCTCACAGCCACCAGTGATTCATTGACTTTCGAGATGAAATACATCGGCGCTTCCTATGAAGGAAAATTCAATAAGGAGCGCACCGAAGTCTCAGGTAATTGGCATCAAGGCGGCGGCGCGCTCCCGCTTACTCTCAAACGCGGCGCAAAAAAGCCTGAGTAAATTTACAGATACTGATGAACAAAAACCGAATGATTGGTGCGGCTCTTTGTGTCGCTCTCTTGGTGGTGATCGTAATTTCATCACAGGCTGATGCATTTCCAGAGCCGACATCTAGGAAATCGCTACGCGTTGCTCTAATCGGTTTCATCGGTGCCTCGACTTCAGTTTATGGCGCAACAATCAGCACAGCGTTGATTCAAGATGGACAAGCGATATTGATCGGTTCATCGCAAATTCAACCTGCCCTAAAAGGCATCGGCTACCAAGGCTCGGTCAATCTCAGTGTAGAAGAAGCGCAAGGAATCGGTGCAGCTATCGGATCCGATTTCTTCATCATTGGCAAAGCCGAATCTTCAAGGCGCAGTGAAAGCGCCAACCAATCACACGAAGAGACCTTCATCGGCGTGATGATCGTGGATAGCCGAAGCGGCAAGCTGGCGCTCTTCGATTTCATTTTGAAGAAAGCTGCAACCGTTGAAGCATCACAAAAAGATGCGCTCGAAGCACTTGCGGCAAACGCGCCACAATACATCAAAAAGCTGCTTGCATTTCGCGCTGCCCGTGAGTCATTCATCGCTTCAAGCAGCGCAACCGCAGAAGACATACCTGACACAGAATCGGCTCTGGCAGCCGGTTTCAAGCCACCGGAGTTTTTAAATCGCTCCAAGCCTGACTATACGGACGAAGCCACTCGCGCAGACATCACGGCTACGGTTGAAGCCAACGTAGTCTTTCAAGCTGACGGCGAAGTAGGCGAAGTAGAGATCGTTCGCTGGGCAGGGTTCGGATTGGATGAATCAGCCGCTCGCGCTATTCGGCAACTACAGTTCAAACCCGCGACGCGCAATGATAAAGCAATAAACGCGCGAGCTTTAATTCGTTATAACTTTCGCCGTGTGAATGAGAATGAAGCGAAGCAAATACCGAAAGCGCCTGAGCGTAAAATTGAAGAAAGACCTGAACGTGATTTGCGCCAGTTATTTAAACCGCGCTATCGCATTCAAGGAAAAGAAATGTACCGTAGACTGTCTAGTCTGCGGAGACTTGCGTTGCTCGAAAATTGCTGAAGAACGACAGCTTCCCGCCAGGGTTGGTGTTTTCTTTGAGTTTTTCAGTTAATGAAACATCCGCAGACTAGACAGTCTACGGTACGTTTTGCGGCGGACTTCTGCTTTCCTCGGCAATTCTTTTTTTGAAATCTATAGTAAATATTTTTCATTACAGAGACACAGAGTCAAATAACAACTCTGTGTCTCTGTGGTGAATATAGTTTCAGATTTACAAAACGTTACCCATCAAGCGTCGCTACGAATCGCCGGATAATTCGCGCTTCGATTTTTCTATCATCACATTGTTGCGCTCATAGGAAAGATTACTGGCGTTGTCTTTGTCATCAAGGCGCGGTGGATAACGATGCGACAGATAAACGGGATAAGCCTCTGTTCGCAGGTGCGCTAACATATGGTGACCGATGCGCGTTTGCCGCTCGTGTCGCAAAGCTGAAATATCTACGGGCGCAACGACGATTCGTTCACCCGGACCCGGCGAGGCTTGCGCAAGTAACCTGCCGTCAAAATCTACAACTTGACTGCCGCCAGGCCACGAATATGGCGGATACATTTTTAAACTCGCGCCTTGATTTGCCGCCACCACATAAGCCATGTTTTCGATGGCGCGGGCGCGATTCATCACCGTCCACCAATCCATAGGTTCGGTCGCGCCCCACGGATCCATATAAGCCGAAACGCGAATCAAAACCTCTGCGCCATTTGCAGCAAGTTGCCGCAGCGCTTCAGGGAACAACCAGTCGTAACAAATCGCGCAACCGATCTTTCCAATCGGCGTGTCAGCTACAGGAAACAGAGGCTCGTCGTAGCCTGTGATATCGTGCGGGCTGGCGTGAACTTCATAAGGAATCCAGGTATTGACTTTGCGGTATTTGTAGAGAATGCCTTCGGGACCGATCAAACAAGTGGTGTTGAAAATCACGCCCGGGTATTTCGCGTCAACTTCAAGCATCGTACCTGATTGAATGTAGATGTTATGCTCTCGCGCTTTTTGTTCAAGCCTCTCGGTGTGTTCATTAGGGATTGCAATCGCCAATTTCTCAAGCAATTCCGCGACGGTTGGAAATACCGGCGCGGCGTGAGCAAACTCCGGAAAGACGACCAGGCGAACAGGCAGGAAAGGTGCAGCGCCTGCTACCGCTGAATCTATCATTGAGAGCATGCGCTCCGTGTTGGCGCGCATCTGGCGGCGTTCGATGGGATTCGGCAAATCGG
>JANMSG010001117.1:0-12400 GCA_031389065.1 Acidobacteriota bacterium
ACGCCAGAGCCCATCTCTCGGCGCTTTCCGATACGCCAAATAATTTGTAAGACGCGGCGACAACCCAATAACAGAGCGGGGGTTTATTGAATCGAGGTTTGTAATTAAAACTCGGATTGAGGTAATCGTTTGCCTCCAGCATCTCGCGAGGCGTTTCTGCGTAAAAGGCTTCGTTTGAATCCCACAAAGAAGAGGCACCAAGTTTGATGAAATATGGGGCAATGGCTAATGCCAGTATGATGAGAAGCGCATATCGTTGGCTTGCAAGGGAGGTTTTTATCAAAACAGTTGTCAGCTTACTTTTTTCAAAAGGCAGACGCAAGGCAGGCAAACTCGCTTGCGTCTGTCTATTGAAAATAAAGTGCCTGCTACTGCTTGATAATTACAGAAAGCGGCTGATTTTCGCGTATCACTTTGAGGGTGAGCGACTGAGGAGATTTTGCAAATAAGCTTTCTGTTTGCGCGCAGGTCAAGGGGGTGCCCATCGCTCCAACCAGGACATCGCCTGCTTTCAGTCCGGCAAGTTCTGCCGCGCTGCCTTTGTTGACGTTGGCAATAAAAATGCTTTTCGGCGTGCCAAAACTTGCAGCCAGTTGTTGCGTCATCTCGTGCGCGGTAAATCCTGCCTTCAAGGTGCAGCTTTTCGGCTTTTCGCCTCCCCAATTAAAAACAGGATTCTGTGGCGCTTCCCGTGGCATGGCTTCAAGGGTGCGCATATTGTCATAGAGTTCTCGCAGCTCGATCTCTAATTCTTTTAACGATTCATCGCGCTCTTGTGATTTAGGATTATTCCGGTACATCTTATATTGTGCTTTTAATTCCTCGATACGCCGATTCGTTTCATCAATCTGAGCTGATGTTGATTCGGCTTTCGCCTCATATTGCTGCATCGAAATTATCGGTTGTGTATTTGCTTTTGCGCCCAGAATGACCTGGTATTCAATAGGCTCACGGTTTCTAAGGGTTCGCAATTTTATCGCTCTGCCGGAAGGCGATGCCGATAAAAAGGCACCCAAATCATTGGTCCCTGCGATATCAAATTCGTCCAATCCGATGATCACATCCTTGACCTTGATGCCGCTTCGTGCGGCTGGGCTATCGGGCGAAACATCTGTAACGAGAACGCCTGTTTTACGTTCAATACGCAGTTCGCTTAACTCGGTTGGCGAAAGCCGGAAAAGATCAGAACCGACTACGCCTAGCCATCCCGTAAGCACGGTTCCTTGTTTCTCAATGACTCGTTTGGCAATCGTATTGCGAATCAAATCAATCGGAAAAAGATAGGCTCGACCGAAACCTGCATATTGAGCGACGCCAACGAGTTGATTGTCTTTGGTAGTGACGACGGAACTATCATTGCGCGAGCGCAGAGTTGCCGAACGCAGTGTCAATACACCACGCGCTTTCGCATACGGGCTATCGGTTTCAATCCGCCCGTTCAATACTTTGATTAAAGGCGCGATATCAAAAGTGTGTGTGTTGGCGACGGTGACGGTTTTCGGCGCAATATCTGCGCTCAAAATTTTCACCAGCTTACCTTGCGAAATATCTGCTGCAGAGTCCGGCGTTTTGATTTGCAGGGAAGGTACTACTAAGATCGTAAAACCAGAAGGGCAATCCAATCCTATGAACTTTGCAGGAAAACTTGCTCCATCATTGGTTATTACAGAGATCGTTTGATTTTTATCTTCAGGGTCAAGATTGGCGAGTCTTGTGACGATATGACCAGTGTTGTCAATGACGACGCCTGTCGTGACGTTGTAGATAAATTCTGGCATAGAGCCGGGAATGCCTACCCTGGTGTTGGTTTCTTTACGCATTCGCGCAATCAGCTTGTGAACGTCAACTTTATGAACGACAGAAACCACCCAGGCAGAGATTGTCGGGTTGACGTTGGCTTGCGGCGGCGCTTGAATCACTTGCCCGGCTGTTGAAGTGGTCGGCGCAATGGGCTGCACTTTCGGAGTCGGCGCGGGTGTTTGCGCCTGAGCAAACGCGGTTATGGCGAAAATAATTCCTAATGCTTTTTGAAAATTTTTAGTCATCACTGGATGAATTTTGAATACGGATACTTCAAATTACTTACGAAACATTAAAACGAAATCGCTATCGGTTGAACAGATGAACGACTGGAGCGATTGATGAGTTGTTGTTGCGCCCCCAAGCTTACAGGAAGCATAGGCAATTCAACTTCTCTACCAGAACGACGAACAATTAAACCGGGAACTCTGTCCGGCATAGACTCACCTTCGAGTTTTTCAGGAATTGGTCGAACTCTGTGATTCCCTCTGTTAGGCGTTGCTACATAATTAATCGTCGGAGTCACGGCTCTTGGTTTGACTTCAACGCGATCAGGTGATTGAGTAATCGGATTTTCAATTGAATCATCACTTTTCGCAGAGGGATTGTTTGCGATAAAAGGCGTGTCACCTGTTGAAGCACTATTGTTGGTTAGCGGAAGCATGCCGTTGTATTGCGCTACGAAAACAGCTACTACCAAAGCTGCGGTTGCTGCGCCAAAGCGCAGATAGAGCGCGGGACTCGCCCACGCAAAAGTTGGTTTTGCTTTTGCTGTGGTTATTCGCGCTTTGAGTTGCGCATCGAAATTCATTGGCGCATTGACGCGCGGCATACCGTTTAACAAATCTCTTAAACTCGCTCGCTCATCTGCGAACAGGCGGCAAGGAGCACAGGCATCCAAGTGATGCGTCGCTTCAAACGACAGCAAGTCCGGCTGCTCGGCTTCGTCAATCAGTTTTTTGATGTTATTGCAATTCGTCATAAAACTTCTCATCTTATATATATTTATAAATATCGAGATTTCAAATCTCGAATTGAATGTTGCAGATGTTGTTCTGATGAACATTCAATTGCTCGTCGCGCTTAGATATACGCGCTCAATTTCTCTTTCAAGAGATTTCGGGCGCGATTGATGCGCGCCTTCACGGTTCCTTCCGAAAGGTTCAACGTTTCGGCGATGCGGTCATAGCTGAAGCCTTCGACATCGCGCAGCACAATTGCGGCGCGATATTTTTCCGGCAGCGACTTGATGGCGCGAGCCACTGCGTTGCGCCTCTCATCCTCAATCAAAGTTTGGTCTTGTAATGGCTTCAGGTCTTGCGGGTCAAGCTCAACAGGGTCGCCGTTATCATCGTTGAACGGCGAAAAGAGAGAAACAAATTTGCGGCGCTTTCTTCGACGCAATTCACTGATAGCCAGATTGGTTGCGATACGGTAAATGTAGGTCGAAAAACTATAATTCGCTTCATAACGAGATGCGCTTGTATAAATCCTGATAAAGGTTTCCTGCGACAATTCTACGGCTCTCTCATAATCGTCAAGCATTCGATAGACGAAGTTCGTAATTGGATTGCGATAACGGCGCACAAGTTCTTGAAACGCCAATTCATCGCCATCGCGTATGGCGGCCAGCAATTCGTGATCGCTGGCTGATTCGATTGCTCGAACGCCACCTATTTCTAATGCTTGCGCCTGTTGAGTGATAGCTGCCATCCAGCCCATAGTGCCTTTTTAGTGAATATTCCTCCTACATTATACACACACTACTCACGCCTGATGAAATATAAAGTTCCCAAAACTGACAGCTTAATTTCATGGGCTTGTGGTAATAATCAGCTTTTTCAAATTCCATTACCTAAACTTCATTGACAAAAGCCAGACAGCTATCAATAATGAATATCTTTTGCGTTGGGCGGTTTTTTGCTTGATTGAGAGCAGAGAATAGGCGTGCGCTGGCGGATAATAAAGTTATGGAAATCAATATCAGCCAGATTGATGAATCGGATGGGCTAGCCATTGAGTATCTGTACCCGCAAGGGGAACCGGATTTAGAGGATGAGAATAGTAAACCGCTTGGTTCGACTGCGCTGAAGCTTCACGCCACACGCGAAGGGGAAGAGGTCTTACTCAGAGGCACAATCTCAGCCTCTGTGCAGCTTGATTGCGATAGATGCCTGACCAGTTTTTCTGCTCCAATCACGCAGAGTTTTGACCTGCTTTATGTTCAGCTGAACAAGAATCGCGTCGCGCAAGAAGAGCATGAACTGGGTGATGACGATCTTTCCATATCATATTTTCAAGGTCAGTTCATCAACTTGGATGACCTGGTTCGCGAGCAGATTCAGTTAGCCTTGCCGATGGCAAGGCTGTGTCTGGAAAATTGTCGAGGGTTTTGCCAGGAATGCGGAGTGAACCTCAACGAAGATCAATGCTCTTGCAAAGTTGAGCAGATTGACCCGCGATGGGCTGCGCTCAAGGGATTGAAGAATAATTAAGGGAGTTTTAATACAATGCCAAATCCGAAACGGAAACATTCAAAATCACGCACCGGAAAGCGTCGCGCGCATGATTTTTTAACTGTGCCTTCCGTCAGCGTTTGCCCACAATGCGGCACGCCTCGTTTGCCGCACAGAGTATGCGCGAAATGCCATTTTTATCGCGGGCGCATTGCCTTTCCAGTCAAAGAGAAAGAGTAAAAGCTATTTGAATTTTAGATTTTAGATTTTGGATTTTAGATTGAAAAACAAAAGTCGTGGTTGAGAAATGACATTGATTTTTCAACACAGACTTGAAAAGTTTAATCCAAAATCTAAAATCTAAAATCTAAAATTGTAAGGTTTGGAATGCTGAAAATCGCTGTGGATGCAATGGGAGGGGATTTCGCTCCCGCTAGCGAAGTCGAAGGCGCGCTCGACGCAACGCGCGACCTCGATGTAGGCGTAATCCTCGTCGGTAAAACTGACCAGATTCAAGAGGAACTTGATAAGCAGCGCCGCAATCGCGCCTTAGGTGGGATTTCCTGGAATAGCTCGAAGATTGAGATTGTTGACGCGCAAGAAGTCATCACCATGGATGACTCTGTCGCCAATGCTGTGCGCCGCAAACGCAACAGCTCGATTCGCGTGGCGGCGAAACTGGTGCGCGATGGCCAGGCGCAAGCTTTAGTCAGCGCCGGCAATACAGGCGCAGTGATGATGACCGCCAAACTCGTCATTGGCACGCTTCCGAAAGTTGACCGCCCCGCGCTTGCCACGGTTTTGCCTACGCTCAAGGAACGTGGCACAGTCATACTCGACGTCGGCGCCAATGCCGAATGCAAGCCCAAACATCTTTATGAATTCGCCGTCATGGGGTCGCTTTACTCAAGCGCCATCGTTGGCGTAGCCAAACCTCGCGTTGGCATCCTGTCAATCGGCGAAGAAGAAGCCAAAGGCAACGACCTGACGAAGGAAGCCTTCAAGCTCCTGAAAAATTCTCCGCTAAATTTCATAGGCAATGTCGAAGGCCGTGATATGTACACGGGGCTGGCAGACGTGATTGTCTGCGACGGCTTCACAGGCAATGTGGCGCTTAAAGTCAGCGAGGGCGTTTTTGAGTTTATGATGAGCCTGCTCCAAAAAGAGCTGACGGCAACGCTGCAAACGAAAGCCGGAGCGATCCTTTCGCGTCCGGCGTTTCAAAAATTCAAAAAGCGATTGGATTATGCAGAATACGGCGGCGCACCGCTTTTGGGAATCAATGGCGTAGCCGTGATTTGTCACGGACGCTCAACTCCGAAAGCCATTCGCAACGCCATAGCCGTGGCGCGAGATTATTGCAAAGGCGATGTCAGCGCAAGGATTGAAGAACATCTCGAACTGGAAGAGAAGGTTAGTTTGTAGTCCCTAGTCCTTAGTCCTTAGCTATTTGATTTAACTTTTCAATGGCTAAGAATAACCGGACCAGGACATGACAACTAAGGACTAATGACTAAGGACGAATGACTAAAGTAGCATTTTTATTTCCGGGACAAGGCTCACAGCAAGTTGGCATGGGCAAAGAGTTCTTTGATAATTTGCCTTCTGCGCGCAGGGTTTTTGAAGAAGCTGATGCGGTGCTTGGTGAGTCGCTTTCCAAACTTTGCTTTGCAGGTCCCGAAGAAGATTTGAAATTGACGGCGAATACGCAACCGGCGATTCTCGCTGCATCCATCGCCGCTTTGCGCGCCCTTGAAGAACGCGGCGTTCGCGCAGATTTTGTGGCAGGTCATTCGCTTGGGGAATACAGCGCGCTGGTGGCGGCGAAGGCTTTGCAATTTTCTGACGCCGTGCAGATGGTTAGAAAGCGCGGCACCTTTATGCAGGAAGCCGTTGCTGTAGGCGAAGGCGCGATGGCTGCTTTGCTTGGCGGGGACGCGGAAATTGTCAATGCGGTTTGTGCAGAGGCTTCGGAGTTTGGCGTCTGTTCGCCCGCAAATATCAATTCGCCGAATCAAATTGTTATTGCCGGAAGCAAAGTCGCAGTGGAACGCGCTGTCGAACTGGCGAAAGAGAAAGGCATTCGCCGCGCTGTTATGCTTGCCGTGAGCGCACCGTTTCATTGCGCTTTGATGAGCCCCGCTGCCGAGCGCTTAAAGCATGTGCTTGATACTACCGCGTTTTCGGATTTGCAAACCCCGCTTGTCACCAACGTGGATGCTGAGATAATTACATCTGGCAGTGTGGCGCGTGAGGCTTTGTTCAGACAAGTCGCCTCGCCTGTGCGTTGGAGCGATTCGGTAAAACGCTTGCTTGATGCAGGTGTAGAGACTTTTATTGAAGTGGGAACGGGGAAAATTTTATCCGGGCTGGTGCGTAGCATAAGCCGCGAGTCAAAGATTTTTAATGTTGAAAATTTAGAATCGCTGGAAACCAGCGTTGCCGCTTTGCAAGCGTAAAAAAGGAGAGCGGTTTACCGACAAAAGACCGCTGGATGCAGTGGGCGATGAAGTGATTTGATGATTTACCATTTATCGCTTATCGTTCAAAGAGAACTTATACTTTAATTTTGGGAGGAGCGAAAAGATGGAAGGTTCAGTTGAAGAGAGAGTCAAACAGATTATTGTTGACGAACTGGGTGTTGATGAAGGCGAAGTAACCGCGAATGCGCGTTTTATTGATGACTTGGGCGCTGATTCGCTTGATACAGTCGAATTGGTCATGCGTTTTGAAGAAGAGTTCGACATCGAAATACCGGACGAAGACGCCGAAAAAATTCAGAGCGTTCGCGATGCGGTTGATTACATTGAAAAGCACGCGAAGTAATTTGGACGTGCGTATCGAGAAACACTCCAAAGCCGGCAGTTCGTTTCTCAGTTTGGAGGTGATGCCGTGAACCGTCGTGTAGTAGTCACAGGTATCGGTTTAATTTGTGGCGCTGGCAATACCAAAGAAGATGTCTGGTCAACTTTGCTTGCCGGGCGTAGCCGTGTCGGCCCAATTACTCGATTCGACACCTCTGCGTTTTCTGCGCGCATAGCGAGTGAGGTGAAAGATTTTGACCCTTTGAAGTTTATTGAAAAAAAAGAGGTCAAGAAAATGGATGTCTTCATTCACTACGCGGTAGCGGCGGCGCAAGAGGCTATGGATGATTCAGGCTTGCGCGTCTCTGCAGACAACGCGCCGCGGATCGGCACCTACATAGGTTCAGGGATTGGCGGGTTCGGTGTCATTGAACGCGAACACGAAAAATTCCTGAAAGGTGGGCCAGGCAGAATTTCTCCGTTCTTCATCGTCGCCTCAATTGTCAATCTCGCCTCTGGTCAAGTCTCTATTCGTTTTGGAGCAAAGGGACCTAATTCTGCGACTTGTACGGCCTGTTCGTCAGGCGCGCATGCCATCGGCGACAGCTTCAGAATTATTCAAAGAGGCGAAGCCGATGCGATGATCTGCGGCGGCGCAGAAGGTGCGATCACGCCTATGGGAGTCGGCGGTTTTGCGGCGATGCGCGCTTTGTCCGAGCGCAATAATGACCCCGAACACGCGAGCCGTCCTTTCGATGGCGACCGCGATGGATTCGTGATTGGCGAAGGCGCGGGCATACTGATTCTTGAAGAATTGGAACATGCGCGCTCTCGCGGCGCAAAGATTTATGCGGAACTGGTAGGCTATGGCATGACTTCGGATGCGTTTCACATCACGCAGCCTTCTGAAACCGGCGACGGAGCCATCAGAGTTATGCTGGCGGCTTTGAATGATGCAGGGGTTGAACCTCATCAAATTGGCTACATCAACGCGCATGGCACTTCGACCTATTATAATGATAAGCTGGAAACCCTGGCGATTAAAAAAGTCTTCGGCGATTCGGCGTACTCGATTCCTGTCAGTTCGACGAAATCAATCATGGGACATTTGCTTGGCGCAGCGGGCGGCGTCGAAGGCGGAATACTGGCTATGGCTTTGGACGAGCAGCTCGCGCCGCCAACCGCGAACTACGAAAAGCAAGACCCAGAATGTGATTTGGATTATGTGCCGAACAGCCCGCGTAAAATCAATATAGAGTATGCGCTGTCGAATTCATTCGGTTTCGGTGGAACCAACGCCGCGTTGCTGATGAAGCGCTACGGCGACTGAAAAAGCCAATAAAAATAGGCGAATTTGCACGGGTGGCTTTGCCGTTGCCGCTCCTTTTTGCGAACCTGAAGCTCAGCGTTCACTCAATCAGGGGCGACACCTGCAAGGCTGCCCGTGCCAGTGTTCGCAGCTTTTTGCAAATAAGGGTTTCGCTCGTCATGCTATTTGTTTCGTGATTTGCTGCGAAGCAGTCTCAGACCGCCTCGCAACAGTGAAAAAAAAATCAATTAGGGAAAGATTATGAACATAGTCGTTTGTTTGAAACAGGTGCCAAAGAAGGATTCGATTTTAAGAATTGCGGCTGATCAGAAATGGATTGATGACCGTGACCTCAGCTATGAAATGAGCGAGGCAGATGCCTACGCGCTTGAAGAAGCGCTGCGTCAGAAAGAGAAGCAGGGTGGTGGCGGCGAAGTCATCGTCATCGCTTTAGGTCCCGAGCGCGTTCGTCAATCCATCAAAGAGGCGTTAGCAAAAGGCGCAGACCGCGCCATTCATCTTCACGATGAGATCTTTAATGCTGCCGTAGATGCGGCGGGCGTGGCTCGCGCCTTGGCGGCTGCCTTGAAGAACGAAAAGATTGATTTGATCTTCACAGGTTTGCAATCCGATGATTACGGCTTCGCGCAAGTCGGTTTGATTCTGGCTGAAACGCTTGCGTTTTCGAGCGCCACCATCGTCATGGAAGTGCAGCCCGAAGGCGACAGTGTTCGCGTCAAACGCGAACTGGAAAGCGGTTGGTTCCAATGGGTGAAGATTCCTATGCCTGCACTGCTGACCATTCAATCGGGCATCAATCAACTTCGCTACGCGACGCTCAAAGGCATTATGAATGCGAAGAAGAAAGAGCTTCGAGAAGTCAAAGCCGCAGACTTGGGATTGACCGCCGATGATTTGAAACCCGCACAGGTTATTGAAAAAGCTTATCTGCCGCGAAAGAGCAAACAGACAGAACTCATTGAAGGCAAGCCGTCGGAAGCCGCTGCAAAGCTGGTTGAAAAATTGCGATTTGACGCAAGAGTTTTATAGCCGAAGATGTTAGATATTAGATGTCGGATGTCAGATTGATAACTTGAAAAAGCTACAGAGCCAATTGTAAGGATCTGACATGTAACTAACATCTAATATCTAACATCTGACATCTGGAGGAGTATGAGCGAAGGCATTTTACTTTTTATTGAACAGCGCGATGGCGCGCTCAATCGCACATCGTTTGAGGCGCTGGTTGCCGTGCAGAAAATTGCGGCAGCCACAGGCGATAAGATTTTCGCTGTGGTTTTGGGCAAAGACATTACAAATGTTGCGTCGGAAGTCGCCGCGAAAAAGCTTGAGAAAGTTTATACGGTTGAAGATGATAAGCTGGCGCACTACACGCCTGATGCGTATGTCGGCGCGCTCAAAAAAGCCGTTGAAAAACTCAACCCGCGAATGGTTGTTTTCAGTCATACCTATCGAGTGCGCGATTTTGCGCCGCGCCTGACGGCTGCGATGGGCAAAACCTTTGTAACCGATTGTATAGACTTTCGCGTTGAAGGAAGCGATACCATTTTCACGCGACAAATCTTTCAAGGGAAGATTAACACGGATGTTCGCGTACAAGCCGAGCCGCCGATTTTTGTCTCTTTCCAGACGGGTTCATATCGCGCCGATTTAAGCGAAGCAGGGGATACGCCTGCTGCTGTTGAAGCGCTCACGGTTGATCTGTCAGGCGTCGAGGTTCGCACGCAGACCGAAGCTCCTTTTCAGGAAGCCAAGCAAGCCGTTGACCTTACGCAAGCGCCGCTGATCGTTGCCATCGGGCGCGGCATCAAAGAGAAAGACAACATCGCCTTAGTGCAGGAACTCGCCGCAGCGATGGGCGCAGAGCTTGCCGCATCGCGTCCGATCTGCGACAACGAATGGCTCCCTATGGATAGACAGATTGGCAGTTCTGGGCAAACCGTCGCGCCGAAACTTTATTTAGCGATTGGCATATCAGGTGCCATTCAACACGTCGTTGGCATGAAAAATTCGCAGGTCATTGTTGCCATCAACAAAGACTCTGAAGCGCCTATCTTCGACATCGCCGATTATGGCATCGTCGGCGATTTGTTCGAGATCATTCCTGCGCTCACCGCGGAAGTGAAAAAAGCGAAAGGCGAATAAGTGAAGGTGTTAGGTTTTAGGTTTTAGGGTGAAGCCAGTTACGGTATGCCATCCAAACCAAGAACTAAAACCTAACACCTAAAACCTAGTTATGACTATCGAAAGAGAGACCCTTGAAATGGATGTCCTGCTCGTCGGAGCGGGACCGGCGAATTTGTCTTGCGCTCTGCATCTTTCAAATCTCGTTGCCACGCACAACGAAAAAGCGAAAGCATCGGGCGCAAAACAGCTTGATGAAATCAACATCGCCGTCATCGAAAAAGCCGCAGAGATTGGTGGCCATCAACTCTCAGGCGCGGTGCTCGACCCTGTCAGCCTCAGGGAACTCATTCCCGATTTTGAAAAAGATGCGCCATTTGAAGCGCCCGTAGGTGACGAAAAAGTCTATTTTCTCACCGAAAAAGGCAAAATTCCCGCGCCCATCCTGCCGCCACCGCTTCGCAATCACGGCAATTATGTTATCTCGCTCAACAAGTTTGTGCGCTGGCTCGGCGATAAATGCGAAGCCACTGGCGTCAATATCTTTCCGGAGTTTCCCGGTTGGGAGATGCTCTACGAAGGCAACGCCGTGACAGGTGTTCGCACAGGCGACAAAGGCATAGATAAAAATGGCAATCCGAAAAGTGTATTTGAGCCGGGTGTTGACATCGTTGCCAAAGTCACAGTGCTTGGCGAAGGAGTTCGCGGCTCTCTTGCCAAACAACTCGTCAATCACTTGAAACTCGATGTTGGCAAAGACCCGCAAGTTTATTCCATCGGCGTTAAAGAGTTGTGGGAAATGCCGGATGATCGTTTCCCCGCAGGCTCTGTGATTCACACGCTTGGCTGGCCACTCGATTCGCATACCTTTGGTGGTTCCTGGGTTTATGGGATGAAAGATCGCATCCTCAACATAGGCTTGGCGATTGGACTCGATTACCGCGACCCGAATGTTGACCCGCATCACGAGTTTCAAAAATTCAAAACCCATCCCTTGTTTGCTGAACTTTTAAAGGGCGGCAAGATGATTCGTTACGGCGCCAAGGCTATGCCTGTGGGTGGCTGGTACACCATGCCGAAACTGACGCATGACGGTGTGATGATCGTCGGCGACTCGGGCGGCCTGCTAAATGGCGAACGCTTGAAAGGCATCCACTCGGCGATTAAATCGGGAATGCTTGCAGCAGAGACCATCTTTGAAGCCTTGTTGGCTGAAGACTATTCAGACAAAGTTCTCACTCAATATGAAGCGAAATTGAAGGATAGTTACATCGGCAAAGAACTTTATAAAGCGCGCAATTTTCATCAATCGTTCGATAAAGGTCGCAACCTGGGCTTGCTGATGGCAGGGATTTCGACTTTGACAGGCGGGCGTATTCCTTCGCGCCTATCCATCAAAGCCGGGCATGAACATATGGAAAAGGTAAGCGCTCACCAGGAAGACCGATATGCCGATTTGAAGTATGATGACAAACTGACCTTTAGCAAACTTACAGATGTCTATTATTCAAGCACGGCGCACGACGAAGATCAGCCTGGTCATCTGCACGTTCTCGATACGAATATCTGTATTGATCAATGCACAAAAGAATATGGCAATCCCTGTCAAAACTTTTGTCCTGCCAGTGTCTATGAGATGGTTGAAGAGAAAGACAGCCGCAAGCTTCATATCAATTTTTCAAATTGCGTGCACTGCAAAACCTGCGACATTATGGATCCTTATCAAATCATTAATTGGGTTCCGCCTGAAGGCGGCGGCGGGCCAAACTATCGCAATATGTTGGCTTGTGTGAGAGCCAAAGTAATGTGTAATAATATGGAGGCGTGCTGCGGTCGAGTGCACTTCTAAATTTTTGCGGGAGATGTATATGAGAAAGATATTGCTT
>JANMSG010000237.1:0-9630 GCA_031389065.1 Acidobacteriota bacterium
GCCCGCCGCATAATTCGGAAAACTGCGCGGTGGCAAAGCGTTCCAGATATCCTGTATAGGTTTCACGACATTCCAACCCGCTTCCACCATATCTGCGCGTTGGAAAAGCGTCGCGTCACCCGTCATGCAATCATAAAGCAAACGTTCATAACCCGTGCTTGTCGTCTTGCCGAAATAGTCTTCGTAATTAAAATCCATATCCACTTCGCCCAATTTCACGATTGGCCCCGGAACCTTTGCGCCGAATCGCATAGAGATGCCTTCGTCGGGCTGTATATGAATGACCAGGCGATTTGGTGTCAATTTTTCAACCGCCGTATCGCGGAATAAAACAAACGGTGCGCGTTTGAATTGGATCGCGATTTCAGTGACACGCTTGGGCAAACGTTTCCCTGTTCGCAGATAGAAAGGGACATCTGCCCAGCGCCAGTTATCAATCAAAATCTTGAGCGCCACAAAGGTTTCCGTGCTCGAATTTGGCGCTACGTTCGCCTCTGTGCGATAACCGGGAACGCGCTCACTCTTCGATGTGCCTTCGCCGTACTGCCCACGCACGGCTCTGCGCAAAACCTCTTCGTCAGACATGGGTTGAATGGCGTGTAGAATCTTTGACTGCTCGTCGCGTACGGCGTCCGCTTCAAAAGAAATAGGCGGCTCCATAGCCGTCAACGAGACCAATTGAAAGAGGTGATTGGGAACCATATCGCGCAGAGCCCCGGAGGTTTCGTAATAACCGCCGCGCGCTTCTACGCCGACGCTTTCTGCCGCAGTGATTTGCACGTGGTCAATGTAGCGGCGATTCCAGATTGGCTCGAAGATGCCGTTGCCGAAGCGAAAGACCAAAATGTTTTGCACCGTCTCTTTGCCTAAATAATGATCTATGCGGTAAATCTGTTTTTCGTGCAGAACGTGTTTCAATTCCAGATTGAGCGCTTTGGCAGAGTCAAGGTCGTGACCGAAAGGCTTTTCGATAATCACGCGCCGCCATCCCTTGCCTTCTTCTTCATTGGCAAGCCCTGCCGTGCCGAGTCGCTTGACCACTTCGCCGAAAAAATTCGGTGCGGTCGCCAGGTAATAAAAATAGTTGTTCTGCGTGCTGTGATCTTTATCAACCTGCTCGAGCAGCGTCTTGAGCTTTTGATAGGTCTCGTCTTCGGTAAATCCGCCGGACATATAATAGAGTCGCTTTTGAATCCAATCCCACAAATCCGGTTCAATCTCGCTGGTGGCAAACTCTTTCATATCGCTGGTGATTTTTTCACGAAACTCTTCGTGAGACATCTCGGAGCGAGCAATTCCGATGACGGCGAACTGTTTGGATAACAGATGGCTTTTCGCCAGATTGTAGAGCGAAGGAACGAGTTTGCGTTTGGTCAAATCGCCGGACGCGCCAAATATGACCATCACACAAGGATCGCTCAGTTCGTCAGTATTCAAACTCCCTGTAGGTTGCGTTTCTTCTGATGACATTGAATCTTCCTCTTTCAAATTATTCGGCAAGTTTGAATAGCATTCCTGCGATAAAACTTGCCGCGCTCTTTTTGGGAAAGCGGTGCTTTTTTTTCATAGGCAACTGCTCAATGCCCACAACATATTGGTTCGCTTACTTCTTCTCGACGTGACCGCCGAATTTCATGCGCATCGCCGACAAAATCTTTTCGGCAAACGTATACTCTTGACGCGAACGGAAACGATCTTGTTCTACAAGATTGAATTCACTATTTCCTTGTTACTGCGGAGCAACTTATTGACCAAGCTTTGGGCGTCAATCTTTTTCTTCTTCGCATATTTCCGAACAAATTCAGCAACGTCTGGGTCTAAATATATCGGCAAATTGAACTCTGCATCAGGGCGATAAAATTTGCCGCGCTCTCCTTTGGAAAAATCGTACTCTTTCTTCATTGCTATTCACCTTCATATCGTTTGACTTCTTTTTTCGTTGCTTTGCGCGCAGAAATAATTCTGACAGTAGCTTTTCTCGTTATCTTACGCGCAGCAACAATCCTGACAGTAAATTGCCCCTCGCCTTCTTCTCGAAAGGTATGAACAACTACCAACGCAATTTCACCTTTATCTTTCCCCAAGGTTACCCATCTATCTTCCTCAGAACTATGTTCGTCATCAAAAACAGATAAAGCAAATGGGTCTGAGAAAACTTCCGTTGCGCGTTCAAAGCTAATTTTGTGCTTACGAAAATTCGCTGTCGCTTTAATAGGATCCCATTCAAAATTATACTGCAATGACGCCTCCTCATCTTATGCACTTAGAAAGCATTTATTCTGAGCCAGGTAAGCTTGCATCTTGTGAAAGCGTCTCAAGGCTTACTTCTTCTCGACGTGACCGCCAAATTTCATGCGCATCGCCGACAAAATCTTTTCGGCAAACGTATGCTCCTGGCGTGAACGAAAGCGCACGAACAAAGCAGCTGTCAAAACATCTGCGGGTACGGCTTCTTCGATAGCCGCTTGAATCGTCCAGCGCCCTTCGCCTGAATCTTGCACGAAGCCCGTGTAATTCGACAACGTAGGATTTTCCGCCAGCGCCATAGCCGTCAAATCCAACAACCACGAACTCACCACGCTGCCACGTCGCCAGACTTCCGCAATGTCTGCGAGGTTCAAATCGTAGCGTATTTCTTCGGGCAATTCTTTCGAGTTGGCGTTTTTGAAAATGTCGAAGCCTTCCGCGTATGCCTGCATCAAACCGTACTCGATACCGTTATGAACCATCTTCACAAAATGCCCCGCACCCGACGGACCGCAATAGAGATAGCCATCTTCGGCAGTGCTTTGCATCCCTTCGCGTTCCTGGGTCTTTTCAATCTCGCCGATACCTGGCGCAAGGGTTTTGAAAATCGGATCAAGGTGTTCCACAGCCTCTTTCGGTCCGCCAAGCATCATGCAGTAGCCGCGCTCCAATCCCCAAACCCCGCCCGATGTGCCTACATCTATGTAGTTGATACCTTTCGGGCTTAACTCTTTTGCGCGGCGCACGTCGTCTTTAAAATAAGAGTTGCCGCCATCAATGATGATGTCGCCTGCTTCCATTTTTTCGGCAAGCGCCTTGACGGTCTGCTCCGTAGGATTGCCCGCAGGAACCATCACCCAGGCCGCGCGGGGCTTCATTAATTTATTGACAAAATCATCCATTGACTCGGCGCCCGTCGCGCCCTCCCCGGCAAGCGCCTTGACATTGTCAGGGTTCAAATCAAAGACCACGCAGTCGTGCCCGTCGCGCATTAAGCGACGCACCATATTGGCGCCCATCCTTCCAAGACCTACCATTCCAAGTTGCATATCCATTCGCTCCTTCCTTTTTAGTGAATCGTGAACAGTGAATAACGAATAGTGAATAGTGAATAGTGAATAGTGTCGGAAGCGCTACGCTTGCTTTCTGATTCTTTAATAGAATCGGGAAGTGCCACCACTATTCACTATTCACTGTTCACTATTCACTGTAGTGCCTGTTCAATTGCTGAACGCAATTTCTCTAATCCTCCACACACGTCTGCGCCCAGATGAACGCGCAGCGCGCGGCGATGGCGGTCGGCAAGAACTTGAAAATCGCCGCGCGCCTGCGCCGCTTTTACGACACCGAAGGTATAGGTCTGCCCAGGCACAGGCAAATCCGCAGCATCGTCTGCGGTGATTTGCAGAAAGACTCCGCTATTGGGACCGCCTTTGTAGGCTTGCCCCGTCGAATGCAGGAAGCGCGGTCCAAACCCTAAACAGGTCGCCGCTTTTTTCTTATCGCGCACCGAGTGACGCGGCATTTGAATCAACGCTTCATGCGCGTCATTCATTTCAACATAAGCGAGAAACGCGACATAATCGCCAACCCCTACGCTGTCGAGATGCGCTTTGATATAACCAAAAAATGTTTTGTCCTCGCCGGCCGCCTGTGCGAGTCGCGCCGCATTCTTTTCATCGGTGAATAATTTTATGCCATCCTCTTCGAGGATAGGGTCTTCGGGCGGCAATATTCCTGTCGCTTCTACGGCGCTGGTCAACTCTTTGGTAACGATTTTGCTGGCTTCTACATCAGGCTGATTGAAAGGATTGATGCCAATGATTGAACCGGCTACGGCGGTGGCGATTTCCCAACGGAAGAACTCCTGCCCCAAATCGTAGATGTCTGCAAGCGTAATTCGCACGACCGGGTGACCTGCATTTTCAAGCATAGTAATCGCCACGTCCTGCGCTTGGTCGGGCGCGCTCTCCAATCGCAAATAGGCGAAGACGCGGTCATTGCCGTAATCGTCGGGAGCGTCCAAATGTTCGCGGTCAACAGGAATGATGCCCTTACCTTCTTTGCCTGTTGATTCGGCTATCAGTTGTTCAAGCCAGGCACCTAAATCTGCAATACGCGGCGAAGTGATAATCGTCAACTTGTCGCGCCCATGATTTGCAAGCGTTCCGAGTATTGCGCCAAGCGTCACACCCGGATTGTCTTTCGGGTCATCGGCTTTGCAGGCGTCAACCATGCGTTTTGTGGATTCCAAAAATGCTGCAATATCAACGCCCATCAAGGCCGCAGGAACCATGCCGAAATCCGATAGCGCCGAATATCTGCCGCCAATCGAAGGCAAGCCGAAAAAAATGTGGCGAAAATGGTCGCCTTCGGCAATCTTTTGCATTTTTGAATTCGGGTCGGTGATGGCGATGAAGCGGCTGCCTGCTTTATCTGCGCCAATGGTTTCTTTGACGCGCTCGAAGAAGTATTGCTTGAAGATGTTGGGCTCAAGCGTGCCTCCTGATTTGCTCGACACGATGAAGACGGTGTTTGCCAGATCAATTTTGTTTTCGAGTGATTTGACTTGCGCGGGATCTGTTGAATCGAGTACGTGAAGTTCTGGAAAGCCTTCCTGTTTGCCAAACGTCAACTTCATTACTTCAGGGCAAAGACTCGATCCGCCCATGCCTAAGAGCAGGGCGTGAGAAAACTCTTCGCGACGAATCTCCTGCGCGATGTCTTTGAGGTGGTCAATGGTTTCAAGCTGTTTTTCGGTGATGTCGAGCCAGCCTAACCAATCGCTTTCATCCGAGTTCGTCCACAAAGACGCATCACGCGCCCAGAGCTTTTGCACCTTTCCATTGGCTTGCCAATCCTCAAGCGCGGCGTTGACGGCGTCGTTCAGAGCATCGGGTAATGAGTAGGTTTGTTTAGAAATGTGCGCGCTCATAATTTGCTTGCTCCTGATTATGCAACTGCATATTCGGTGTGTTGTCTGACATCAGAGGGATGAAATCCTAAAACAATGTGATCTTTCGGTATGCCTGCAGCAACTAATTCGCCGGCGATGCCGTCTTCCGTGCCGTCTCTTTGGATCCACACTTTGTCGTTGATGATATCTAGGTGAACTAAAACGCCGTGCACACGCTTTACATCCTGCCAACCTACAGAGACAATCAAGTAACGATCCGTGTCGCGGTCAAATACTGCTTCGTTTTGAATATCGCCGTTGGCATATCGAATCTGCACATATTCGGACAAAACCTTGCGAATCATTTGACGGTACCTATCTAATCTATCCATTTGACAATCGCCTCCCTCTTTGAATCAAAGATAATCAATCTGACGCGATGATTTTCAAGCAATATCTCGCCTATCGGCTCTTCAAAGATGTCAGCGAAAGTAGTATCACGAATAGCAAGATACAAAACTCTCTGCGGTTGGAGGCGTTTCAAGATGTCTTGATAGAGAACAAATTGCCCTAAAGCGTTCTTCAGGTCTTGAACCTCTGAATCACTGATGAAACTCTTTATTTCAACAGCGATTTGCTGATCTTCTTTCTCAGCAGCAATAATCTTCTCTGCGCCTAAATCAACATAAATATCTTTCTTTCCCCATTTGAGTGTCAACGGGTCGTGTGTAATCGTCCAGCCATCTTTGACGAGTGCATTTTTCAAATTGTCGTGATAGATGTCTTTCGCAGGCATAGCCAGTCATTCCAAATGATTACCTCAACATTGTTTGCTTTCATCAGCATACATTCTGCATTACTTACCCAATTGCTGCTTGGCGGCTTTAATAATATTTTCGCTGGTGAAGCCAAAGTGCTTCTGCAAATCTTTGAACGGAGCCGAGGCACCGAAAGTCGTCATGCCAATCTTTGCGCCATTTCTTCCGACGTAGCGCTCCCAACCGAAGGTGATGCCTTGCTCAACCGACACTCGCGCATTTACATCCGGCGGGAATACGCTGTCTTTGTACTCCTGGCTCTGTTGCTCGAATAATTCCCAACAGGGAAAACTGATGACTCGCGCTTGAATCCCAGACGCCGTAAGTTGTTCGTAAGCTTCAAGGCACAAATAGACTTCGCTGCCGCTTGCAATCAATAACACCTCGGGCTTGCCGCCTTCGGCGTCAGCCAGGACATAAGCCCCTTTCGCCAGTCCCGATGCCGCAGCGTATTTGGCGCGATCAACGGTAGGCAGAGCTTGACGTGTCAAAGCCAACGCAACAGGATTATGCTTGATCTTCATAATCACTCGCCAGGCTTCGGTAACTTCGTTTGCGTCAGCGGGTCTGATGGTCATAAAACCCGGAATCGCCCGTAGCGACATAATCTGTTCAATAGGCTGATGCGTGGGACCGTCTTCGCCTACGCCTATCGAATCATGTGTGAAGACGTGAAGCGTAGGAATTTCCATGATCGCGCTCAGACGCAGCGCCGGGCGAGCGTAATCGCTGAAAATCAAAAAGCCCGCGCCATAAGCCCGCACTTTCGTTAGTGACATGCCGTTGACGATTGACCCCATCGCGTGTTCGCGGATGCCGAAATGAAAATTGCGTCCGGCGTAATTATTCGCTTGAAAATGTCCCGCACCTTCAAAGGTCAGCAACGTCTTTGTCGAAGGCGCAAGGTCTGCCGCGCCGCCGATCAGCCAAGGAACTTTCGGAGCAATTGCGTTCAAAACTTTGGCTGAAGCTTCGCGTCCAGCCATGCCTTTGGCGTCTGCGGGAAACTCCGGCAAATCCGCGTCCCAACCTTCCGGTACATCTCTGTTTTCCATGGTAAGAAACGCGTCTGCAAGCTCCGGGTATTGTTTTTTGTACGCCTCAAATTTCGTTTCCCAATCAGCACGAAGTTCTGCGCCGCGCTTGCCTATGCCGTCTGCGAAATCTTCACGCACGCCATCCGGCACAAAGAAATCTCCCTCACCAAGCCACTTGTAATATTTTTTGGTAAGAGTGATTTCGTCTGCGCCCAAAGGCTCGCCGTGCGCGCCGTGTGTGTCTTGTTTATTCGGCGCGCCATAGCCTATGAAACTCTTTGCGACAATAAATGTCGGACGTTGGTTTTCGTTCTTGAACGCATTGAGGGCGCTTTCTAACTCTTCCAAATCATTCACATCTTCCACATGTGCGACGTTCCAGCCGTAGGCTTGAAATCGCGCGCCAACGTCTTCCGTGAAAGTCAAATCGGTTTTCCCTTCAATCGTGATGCGGTTGCTGTCGTAAATCCAGCAGAGATTCGACAGCTTTAAATGCGCCGCAAATGAGGCGGCTTCGCTCGACACACCTTCCATCATGCAGCCGTCACCCGTGAGCGCGTACACATCGAAGTTGAACATCTCGAAGTCAGGACGATTGAAATGCGACGCCAGCCATTTGCCTGCGATCGCCATGCCCACGCTGTTGGCAATGCCTTGACCGAGCGGACCCGTCGTCGTTTCAATGCCCGAAGTCAAATGATATTCGGGATGCCCAGGCGTTTTGCTACCGAGTTGACGGAAGCGCTTGATCTCGTCGAGCGACACTGCAAGTTCCTCCGTAGGCTTGCCGTTTTCGTCAAGTTGTTTGACGCCCGTCAGATGCAAAATCGCGTAGAGCAACATGGATGCGTGACCGATGGAAAGCACGAAGCGATCGCGATTGGGCCAAACAGGCTGTTGCGGATCGTAGCGCAAAAATCGCTGAAAAATGGTGTACGCCACAGGAGCCATCGCCATAGGCGTTCCCGGATGACCGGAGTTCGCCTGTTGAACGGCATCCATAGAAAGTGTGCGAATGGTGTTTATGCTGAGAGTCTGAATATCTTTGGTGTCCACTTGGTTCCCCTTTCGATTTGGGATTTATGATTGCCCATTAAATTTAACGCAGACAAAAAACTATCCTTATAGAAGCATCTTTGCAATAGCGACCTTGATTGACACTCCCCTTCCTAAAGAAAGGGGATTCTTGGATCATTGAGCCACCGCGTTGACTCTAACCAAAGGGACATGATGCAAACTACACATCACTCAAGTACAAACGCCATCTACCTGACTGGCTCCTTGATGCCCGTCCCTAATTATTTTTCTCTGCTTCATCGTTTCAACTTTTACGTCAAGGACTTCCCCTGACAACGCCCTAGCTAAAGTTTCAAAGAGCCGCAATCGGTGACAACCGTAGCATTGGTTAGCTTCCAGTCCAAGACCAATTCGTATGGTGTGCAGTATAGGCGTTGACAGGTAGCAGCGCAAAACGCGATTCATCCCCTACTTGAAAGAAGGGGACTTCTCGCGGGGACTGTTAAATTTCAGTTAAAGATGCGTTAGCTAAATTCCTGCTGAAAATTTCCTGCAAAGAACCGGCTCTGAAGATAGCACTTTGAATCGCTGTTTTCTTTTCATCAGGTTACGAATGGCGAATGAAGCGTGAAGGATTCCAAAATTCGAGAAAGGGAAAAAGATTCTCTAGGAATAATCGAAAAACCAGCAGCGAACGGAGAGTGTAACGGGAAACTTGCGTTGGGGCGTCAGAGTCATTGAGTTTTTGATGCTGAAGTGGTATTTCGATGAAGCGGCAATCAGAATCGAACACCGATTTTGCGCATGGGGCGGAACAAGGCGGATTTTCTTCGCCTTTGATCCGTTAGAATCCGCCTCATCCGCAAAATCCGAATTCTATCTATGAGTCAAACTTGGGAACACTCTCTTTCATGCTGAGAGTTCAATGACCCTGGTTGGGGCGACCAGCATTTTTAAAGATTCGGAAAAGACATCGCCATCATCGCGTGAAAGATTCAACCTCTTCAATTCATATTCGATCAGACGGCGGTTGTCGCTCACCAGGGAATCGGAGACCCCTAATAAATCGGCGATCTCTAATTGCGAAGGGTTGTCAGAGTCGTAGTAGCAATGCCAGAGGGTCGAAATCAGTCTTGAATAACGACGTTCATTATTATTGACAGCGTGGCGCAGCAGAGTCAAAAATTCGTTTGCCAGTTCGGCAGTGCGCAGGTGCTGTTCATTGCGTAAGAGCGACGCTTCGGCGGTGTCTCGTGTGTCTGCGGGGTCGCGGCGAACCGTCGCGCCGTTGCTGCCGGCTTTCAGTTCTTCGTCTAAAGATGCGATGTTGTAATCTTGCAAAGGGATCTTTGACAAAACGAGTTGGCGAAGCGTTCGCACATCCGTAGGCGAGTCAATCGCCGTGAAAATTTCGACCATCAATTCTTCCAGTTCGGGGTTCGACAAAATCAATTGCGAAGTGCCTGAGCGACCGACGATACGCGTGTCGCGTTTTCGTGTCGGCACGTTTTTAATCAGGTCCGAAAAATGCCCGGAGTCACTGAGAAGTTTTGAAGATTTCCAGGTCTTCAAGCCGTAAACCTGACTGACCATGCGTTTGCGCTTGATGGGTGGG
>JANMSG010001169.1:0-48516 GCA_031389065.1 Acidobacteriota bacterium
AGGCAGTATGTAAAAACCAAACGTCACTAGCTATCCTTATTCTTTAACCTTTATATTTTTCCGTAGGCCTCTTGCATATGAGCCTTCAGGAAAGCGAAGTCGCGTTGTATCGCCACAAGTGTATTCTCTTCTTTCGCCGCAGGTGTCGAGCCCGAGACTTCATATTCAAGATGCAACGACACAGGGCCCTGAAACTGGGCAGTGGCAAGGAATTTGAAATAGGCTTTCCAATCTACCATCCCTTCACCAAGCGGGCAGTTTCGCACGCGCCAGTCACCCTTTGCCGTCTTCTCCCAGTAAAAATCCTTCACGGCAATCATCTTCAATCGTCTGGATACGAGATGGGTCGCGATCTTCCAGCCTGCATCACCGCCTTCTACTACCGCATGGCGCACATCGAAGTAATAGCCAACCCATTTCGGGTCTAGTCCATCAATGACAGTGGCAATATCCCAAAGGGGTGCGCCCATATATCCCGCGTGGTTGTGATAGCCCACCTGTATCTGATACTGCTTTCCGAGTTCTGCCAATCGGCGAAATTCAAGCGCCGCCCTTTTGAGCTCTTTGCGAACATCAACGAAATCATACCTGTAATAGCCTGGCTTATAAAACGGTATGGAAAGCTTACCTGCGGTCGAAAGAATAGGCTGTGCTGTAGGGTCTGCGGCGGAGACCAGAGCAGTACTGATCATAGGGACTTCAAGACCTTCTTCGCGAATCGCCCGTACAGCTTTTGGCAGGTCTTCGATTGCCTTCTCAGGCAAGACGTGCCCGGAGGGGCGCACCGTCAAATCCACTCCGCCAAATCCCAGGCGTTTGAGGTTGCGTGCCATATGGCGCGCGTCCATTCCGGCAAGGTGCTTCGAGAACAGACAGAGCTTGCCTGTGTAAGAAGTGGTAACTGGCGCAGCATTTTCGGCTTTCGCATCAAGCACAATTGTAGAAATGGCTGCCGTCATCAGAAAATCGCGCCGCGAAAGTTCTCTGCCATCAGCACGTTGTCTCAGGTTTTTTCTGTGAGATCTTTCTGTGGCTTGGCTCATAGCTTCCAGGGCTTTCTGTAAGGCTTGGACAACCATTGGTTGGCCTCTTTATCGCCGATGACTTCTTCTTTCTCGGCGTCCCATTTCAAGGATCGCTTGAGTCGCGTAGCAATGTTTCCGAGGTGGCACATTGCGGCGGTAAGGTGCCCTTCTTCAACGTCTGCGTTCGGTCGTTTGCGGCTCTTAATCGAATCCAGAAAGTTTCGCACGTGGCTATTTTCCAATTCTGAGCCCGGATCATTGAGGGCGTCCATAGCAGGCGTCTCGTTCTTACTATCGGCTTTCCATAATTCAGGCGTAACCTTGAACCCGCTTCGCCAGATCTCCAGCGTCCCTTTGGTGCCATGAAATTCCAGAGGCTGCTCGCGGCCCTTATTAATTTCGCGAACCGAAAAGGTAACGACACAACCGGGGAAGTTGTAAATAACTTCCTGCACGTCAGGCGTCTCGCCTCCGTCCTTTATTGCATAACGACCGCCAAAGGCTGCCACATCAGTCGCCCCTTTGGCGTTTAGAGCCCAGCGCGCAATATCGAGATTATGTGCGCCCCAATTGGTCATCTGCCCGCCGGAGTAATCCCAGAACCAGCGAAAGTGATATATGCACCGCAAAGGATCAAAAGGTATAGAAGGAGCAGGGCCGAGCCACATATCCCAATCGAGTTCTTTGCCCAGACCGTTCTTCAACTCGCGCGCCACAAATCCGGGCATGACGTTGCGCACAGAGCCTGTGCTGATCTTGTGAACCTCGCCAATACCTCCGTCGCGTATGAGCTTGACGGCTCTGGCATAGTGCGCGCCTGAGCGTTGTTGGCTGCCGACCTGGACAATGCGCTGGTGCTTGCGCGCTTCATCAACCATAACGCGGCCTTCGCGTACGGTTAGCGATAAGGGCTTTTCCACATATACATCTTTTCCAGCTCGGCAGGCCGCTACGGTCTGCAACGCGTGCCAGTGGTCAGGCGAAGCGATGATCACTGCATCAATATCTTTTCGGTCAAGCAAGTGGCGAAAATCTTTATGGGAAGCAGTCTTGCCGCCCGTGGCTTCAACGCCGCGTCTCAGGAAAGGTTCGTAGACATCACACACGGCCACAGCATTGACATCCGCCTGTTTCAAAAACCGCTTCCAGACATCCAACCCCCTGCCTCCACAACCGATAATGCCAACATTGACACGGTCGTTGGCGCCCCATACACGCAGATTGCCGAAAGCGCTTGCCACGCTTGCCGCAGCGGCGGTTTTCGCAAAATCTCTTCGGGTTATTTTTGTCATAGCCACCTCTTTGAACATTGTTTCTGGATTTAGATGGTTCGTATTATACCCGCAAAACTGAAGTCTGCAATCAGCCCCTGTCAGAGTTGGTCAGAGAGATTTGTCGAGAGGGCATTCAATTAAAACTAGAGGAGACCGTCAAGAACATCAAACCTTGTGTTCCTCTTCCATACAGTTTAACCAGCAAATTTTCTATGCTGTATTGATGGCTTACATAATGCTTCTACATCTCTGTAGAAAGTACATAGTGACTGCGGACTCTATTCTCATAACCCCTCCATTCGCTTAGCATTATTTTAAAGGAGGTATCTATTCATGACGGCATCATACTTGCTGCGTCTTTCATGACAATACTTTATTAAGAAGGAGACAAAGAAAATGGGTTTATTCGATAAAATGTTCGGTCGCGGAGCTTCTGACGATGAAAAGGGGCAGAAGCGATTTAACGAATTGAGTCAAAAATACGCCTCAGTTTTGAATTTTGCTGATCAGCAGCAGATACAATTTCAGAATCTTCATGTCGAAGATGATAACTTGCTCATTCGAGCGACAGCGCCATCTCAAGAGGTTGCTAATCAATTGTGGGATCAAGTCAAATTGGTCAATCCCAGCTTGGATGATATCACGCTCGACCTCAAGGTATCTGAGCAGAGGACGCAGGGTGCAGCGGTAGGCAATCAAGAATCAAATATTGGTCAAACCTCTGCTGTGTCAACCTATACGGTGAAATCAGGCGACACCCTCTCAAAAATAAGCCAACAATTCTATGGAGATTCCAACGAGTATATGCGCATCTTTTATGCCAACCGTGACCAGTTGCGTGACCCTGACAAGATTCAGGTCGGTCAACAGTTGACGATTCCACAAGACACCGATGCGTAGGTAGAAAGGCTGAACTGATAAATTCAGATAGTTGGGCTTTTGCAACAAGGTACTGGCAGGGCACTTCATAAGCGTCCGATCCAGTGTTTGAGCGTTTTATGCGCTTACTGTCAAACCCAAGACTTCGAATATCGCATAGGTTTGAGTAGAGGAGCATAATATGAAAGCTGAAAAAGGCAAAGTAAATGATGAGGCTCAGATTCGTGAGCTAATAGATAATTGGGCAAAGGCGGTCCGCACCAAGGACATCAATGGGCTTATGTCCAACTACGCGCCGGACGTCTTATCGTTTGACGCTATTAACCCGCTTCAATACATCGGGTTGGATGCGGCTAGGAAACGTGCAGAAGAGTGGCTCTCTGCGTTCCAAGGTCCTGTCGGATACGAGATGCGCGACCTGAGTATTGCTACGGGCGATGACGTGGCGTTTTGTCACAGCCTCAACCGGGTCAGCGGAACCAAGACAGACGGAGGTGAAATCGATATGTGGGTGCGTGCGACCATTTGCTACCGCAAGGTTGACGGCCAGTGGATGGTCACGCATGAGCATATCTCTGTGCCCTTTGATATGGAGAGCGGCAAAGCGTCGTTTGATCTCAAGCCATAGCAATTTACAGATGCCTTGTGCTGACGCCGCCTCGCTTCCATCAAGCAACTTGCTAAACGTCAAATTATCACCGAACACATCTATCGCCCACAATCAGCAGCGTCGTCTAACCGTTGTTGCTGATTGCAGGCGATAGGCATTTTAATCAATTCGTCGAAGCCGTTCGTCTTTTCATTTAGCGGCAAAACTATTTTTTGTGCGCTCCGCTCAAAGCTGTCGCCGCGCCCAGCCCTATATAAACGCTGCCGGCAAAATAACGCTGCGCACGTAAAAACTTTAAATTTCCACGCAGCCAGTTGCCTATGCCTCCTGCCGCCAGCGCATAGATAGAATCGCTCAAGGTTCCAAGACAAACCAGAATTGTGCCCAACAAAACGATCTGCATGGCTACTGCGCCTCGCGCCGCGTCAATAAATTGCGGCAAAAACGCGAAAAAGAAGAGAGCCGTTTTCGGGTTCAGCACATTCACAACAACACCTTGATAAAACACACGGCTCAAGCTGACTACCTGAATTTCCCGCGTCGCTTGATCCTCTTCTTTCGTCAGCAAAGTTTTTACGCCAAGATAAATTAAATAAGCCGCTCCCGCATATTTCACGACATTGAAGGCTAACGCAGACGACAATAACAAAGTCGACAAACCGAAAGCGGCGGCGGCAATATGAAAGAGCGTACCAACCTGCACACCTATACTTGAAACGATTCCCGCCCTGCGTCCTTGTTGAATGCTGCGGGCAATGATGTACAGGGTGTTGGGTCCCGGCATCAAGACGAGAACCAGTGTGGCGGCGATAAATAAAGATAACTTTGACCAGTCCAGCATATTTCCCCTTCCTACTTATTCGTATCTGATGCGATTGTAATTTCCCCATGCGTTTTTTTCAGCATGTTAACCAGCGATGCACCTAAATTCTCCAAAATCTCTTTCATTCTTTCATCGGTCATATTTTCGTTGTCGCCAGAAAATTTATCCTCAGCAAAAGAGACCGCGACCTCTTTAGGCAAAACATTCACTCCCACACTCGTGAGCACGTCACGCAGATGCGCCAGCGAGCGAATGCCGCCGAAAGAGCCTGGCGAAGCCGTCATCATCGCTGCAATCTTTCCAGGGAAAACCTCACTCCTTGGGTATTGATCGCTTTGCCGCGAAGCCCAATCAATGACGTTTTTCAGCGCCGCAGGAAGCGAGCCGTTATATTCCGGCGAAGCGATCAACAAGCCGTCGTGGAGAGTTAAGAGTTCCTGAAATTTGAGCGCGTTTTCATCAAAGCCAATCCTATCGTGGTCATCGGGGTTATAGATCGGCATCGGGTAATCACGCAAATCAACAAGGGTTACCTCTGCGCCCGCTTTTTCCGCGCCTTTTATTGCGGTTTTTAAAACTCGTTTGCTTAAAGAATGCTCTCGCAAGCTGCCTGCGAAAGCTAAAATTCTCGGTATTTTTGTCATCTGTTTCTGATTCTTCTGATTTTATAAAACTCAAATTAAATAATGAATCGCAAAACTCTCTACCGACGGTTTGACTTTGCGCCGGAAGCTTTCGTCGTTTCATCCTTCGTGAGCTTGCCGCGTTTTCATAAGCAGCGCGATCAGTTCTTCAAGCTCTACTTTACTTAAGCCGCCAAATGCTGCGTGATTAGCTTTCTCAACCGGCTCATCAAGCAGCATCAGTAATTTCAACCCTTTCTCAGTGATTCGGCAGTACACGCAGCGACGGTCATTCGGGCGAATTTCGCGCCAAACCAACCCTTTCGATTCCAAACGGTCAACCATGCGTGTGATACCGGGTGTGCGTTCAATCATGCGCTCGGCAATCGTCAATGTCGGCAGACCTTCGGGTTCCGCGCCGCGCAAAATCCGCAACACATTGTATTGCTGTCCGGTAAGATCAAACGGCGCGCAAACCTTTTCAAAAAGAGTTCTGACACGGTCAGCCGTGGCCAACAAATTAACATAAGCGGTCTGGGCTGACGACGGTTGCGAGCCCTTCTTCCCTCGAGGTCGCGATATTTTTCTGTTTGTAGTCATTAAGAGATGTTTAACAGGTCAATAGTTGATACGTCAAGTAATATATAAAAATAAGATCTAACAAATTGGCAGAGCAGAATCATGCCAGGCATCTAGCGGTTCTAACAAATTGCCTTGGCGGATCCTTGTAGTAGGATTGTCGTTGGAGTAACGAGCGGAGCGGGCGGTGGCAAACAATCTATGAGCTAACAGCAAGTGACAATCAGGCTATTCCGCTTTATAAGACCAGTGACGCTTTTCCAAGCTTGCTGAACAATAACTCTTCAACGAAATCCGTCAAATGACCATCAGGCAGCGCAAGCGACGATTGGTGAACTCGCAGGTCAACTCGGAACCCTTGGACGCCGATTCGCCACCGCTTTGCCGATTCAACAACTTATATGCGCCACTGACCCGAAAACACCTTACTTTCACCTGGCACGACGATCACCGAGTCGGCAAACGCATTCCCGAAGCGCTCAACTACTAAATCTTCATCACTCATCAGTTCTATTTCGTACTCTGCGATCTCAACGTCGTGCTTGGTATTGTTAGTAAACTCGCAAAATATCCACAGACTAAAGTGTGGGCCGAACTGAAAGGCAGGCCCCGCGTTATACTCCCTGGTCCAGACCACCTGTCCATCAGGATCTAACAGAATAAGGGTATATCCGGCGATACTGAGAGTGGGCGGGCCTTCTGGTTTTGCGTTCGAGTCAGGGGGGCTTGGTTTGATAAATCTCCGCAATGCGGTCATCAGTCCGCTCATTGCTTTAGGCAACTCGATTTGCTTTTCCATCACGCACTCTTGACCTTGCTCTTGTCTTCGCTGATGTCCGGATGACTCTCTTCTATCAGTTGACGGCTCGCTTCTTTTGCCATGCCAATGGTGCCATTGAGTACGGCACCCTCTTCAACCAACAAAACAGGGGTTGTCAGATCACCCGAGACTCTGCCGGTTTTGTAAATCTCAATTCTTGATGTAGCGGTAACATTGCCATTGAGGGTTCCACGAATAATACAAACGCCTACATTCACTTGAGCTTCAACTCGACCCCGCTCCTGAATCAGAAGTACGCCGGTCTCTGAGATCAGCTTACCAGTGACTTTGCCTTCTACTTGGAGTTCCTCGGCAAAGAGAATATCGCCTGCCACCTCTACTCCTATGCTCAGGAAACCGAGAGCAGGAGCATCGCCATTATTTTTGGTTAGTTTCATGAATGAATCTCCGCACCTATGTGAATTTACCCGACGGACAGAATTGTCATAAAGGTGAGGGAGCGCC
Source organism: Acidobacteriota bacterium (assembly GCA_031389065.1). GTDB lineage: Bacteria > Acidobacteriota > Blastocatellia > UBA7656 > UBA7656 > JACQDB01. Next base: position 7,099 of record JANMSG010001169.1, read on the forward strand.
GAGTCTATGTGGGACAAGAATTACGCTTATGTTTGAGGAAAAGTAATAAGATTATTTTGATTTTCGTTTGTCTGGACAGCTAGCTTTATACGTGCTTTGATGCTGGAAGTCAAGCTTCACCAAACTGTGATGGCTGGGCTTGAAAACTCTATAGGAGTCAAGTAAGGGAATAGCCGAATGGTAGCGCTTGGTGCAATTAATAGTGAGACTCCAGCAAAGATGAAAATCTATTGTCAAACCAATAGCAGAAACCGAGTCTCACTATTAATTGCATCCAGTTGCGCCCCTCGGTGAATTGATTCATCGGGCATTTGCCGTCGTCTCAAGAAGAAATAGTTCTTTGAAATAAAAGGAAAAATAAAAAGGCTCTGCTGTTTTGGAAGCAGAGCCTTTTCGTTACGAACCGTGTATGCGCGACAGCTAAATTAGAAGCCGCCCATTCCACCGCCGCCCGGCATTGCCGGAGCTTCTTTCTCTTCAGGAATTTCGGAAATCAAAGCCTCAGTTGTCAGCAGGAGTCCTGCGATTGAAGCTGCGTTCTGAAGTGCTGAACGGGTTACTTTGGTCGGGTCAACAACACCCATCGCCAACATATCACCGTATTCGCCGGTCTCTGCGTTGTAGCCGTAACTTGCAGACTTGTTCGAGCGCACTTTATCAACGATGACCGCGCCTTCCTGACCAGAGTTTGCGACAATCTGACGAAGCGGCTCTTCAAGCGCGCGTTTGACGATGCCAACGCCTATATTCTCGTCGTCATTTTCCAGCACGAAGCCTTCGAGAGCTTTCTGAGCGCGGATGAATGCAACGCCGCCGCCCGGAACAATGCCTTCTTCAACCGCCGCTTTCGTCGCGTGCATTGCGTCTTCCACGCGTGCTTTCTTCTCTTTCAACTCTGTTTCTGTAGCCGCGCCGACTTTGATAATGGCAACGCCGCCGACCAACTTCGCCAAACGCTCTTGCAATTTCTCGCGGTCATAATCGGAAGTTGTGTCCTCAATCTGTGCGCGAATCTGTTTGACGCGACCATCAATGTCAGATTGTTTGCCAGCGCCTTCAACAATGGTAGTGTTGTCTTTATCAACAATGATTTTCTTGGCGCGACCAAGCTCTGTAAGCTGCAAGCTTTCGAGCTTGATGCCTAAATCTTCTGTAATAGCCTTGCCGCCTGTAAGATTTGCAATGTCTTCGAGCATGGCTTTGCGACGATCACCGAAGCCTGGAGCTTTCACTGCACAAACTTGCAAAGTGCCGCGCAACTTGTTGACCACGAGGGTTGCGAGCGCTTCGCCTTCCACATCTTCAGCGATGATAATAAGCGGCTTGCCTTGACGCGCAACCTGCTCAAGCAACGGCAGCAGGTCTTTCATTGAAGAGATCTTCTTCTCGTGAATGAGAATGAAGCAATCTTCAAGACTCGCTTCCATTCTCTCGGCATCGGTCACAAAGTATGGTGACAGATAGCCTCTGTCGAACTTCATACCTTCGACCACATCGAGAGAGGTTTCAAGCGTTCTGGACTCTTCAACAGTGATCACGCCATCTTTGCCAACCTTGTCCATCGCTTCGGCAATAAGATTGCCGATGGTCGCATCGCCGTTGGCGGAGATGGTACCGACCTGGGCGATTGAATCGCCTCTAACAGGTTTCGAGAGCTTCTTGATATCTCCGACAACCTTCTCAACAGCCTTGTCAATGCCGCGCTTCAAAGCCATGGGATTTGCGCCAGCGGCTACCGTCTTCACGCCTTCGCGGAAGATCGCTTGAGCAAGAACCGTTGCGGTGGTGGTTCCATCGCCTGCCGTATCAGAGGTTCTGGAAGCAACTTCGCGCACCATCTGCGCGCCGGTGTTTTCTAATCTGTCTTCGAGTTCGATCTCTTTTGCGACAGTGACACCGTCTTTGGTAATCGTGGGTGAGCCGAATTTCTTTTCGATAACTACATTGCGGCCTTTTGGTCCGAGCGTGACTTTCACGGCATCAGCAAGGCGATTAACACCTGCCAAAAGGCTGCGGCGAGAATCTTCGCCAAATGAAATATGTTTTGCCATAATTTTTTACTCCTTTATCTCTGTAAAAATCTATTTGCCTTTGCCTTTGGCTTTTTCTGCTTTTTCAATCACGCCAAGGATGTCATCCTCGCGCATAATCAAATATTCTTGACCGTCGAGCTTGACTTCCGTACCCGCGTATTTGCCAAAAAGCACTCTGTCGCCTTCTTGAACATCAAGGTTGACATACTCCCCGCTGTCGAGTTTCTTGCCTTTGCCTACGGCAATGACTTCACCCTCTTGCGGTTTCTCTCTAGCGGCATCGGGAATGATGATACTGCCACGTACCTGCTCTTGCTCTTCGATTCTTTTGATGATAACTCTATCATTTAGTGGTCTAATGTTTGCCATTGAACTTCTATGCTCCTTTCTGGAATGTGATTAAGTTCTGTATCTTTAAGGAAAGCTTTTTATAAGCTACCTGACAATTCTTAAAAAAGAATGCTTAGCACTCTCTCTTGAAGACTGCTAATTATATGTAGCAATCCCATGACTGTCAATGACTTTGAGAAAAACTTTAAAAAATCTGATGAGACTATTATCAAAAAAGCGAATTATCGCCGTCTTTCAGACAAAGAGTGGGCTTGAACGACTGTAATAGCGACGGCATCACGTATATCTTCAGCCTTGCATCCTCGAGACAAGTCATTAGCAGGTTTCGCAAGTCCTTGCAAAATAGGACCTATGGCGGTGGCTCCTGCCAAGCGCTCTACGAGTTTATAAGCGATATTGCCGGCCTCAAGATTCGGAAAGATCAGGGTGTTCGCTTGCCCCGCAATCTTACTGCCGGGAGCTTTGCTTGCGGCGATTGACGCGATGAGAGCCGCATCTGCTTGCAATTCACCGTCAACAAGTATGAAAGGAGCGCGAGCTTGAACGGTTCGCGTGGCTTCTACAACTTTATCAACAAGTGGCGAGTTTGCGCTGCCCTTGGTTGAAAACGACAGCATCGCGACACGTGCTTCAACTTCAAGCAAAGCTCTTGCTGAATCTGCCGAAGCGATGGCGATTTCAGCAAGCTCTGCTGCGGAAGGATTGATGATGACTCCGCAATCGGCAAAAATAAACGCGCCGTCGATGCCGAGTTTACTTCCCGGCACAAGCATCAAGAAGAAGCTAGAGACAACTTTGAGCCCCGCTTTCGGACCTATGCAACGCAAAGCGGAACTGACCGTGTGTCCTGTCGTATGAGTAGCGCCCGATACGCTGCCATCGGCGCGACCTTCTTTCACCATCATATTGCCGAAGTAGAGCGGGTCTTTCATCTGCTCGCGCGCTTCATCCATCGTCACACCTTTCGCTCTACGCGCTTCGTAATAGCGTGCGGTATAAGTTTCCACTTCCGCAGAACGCTTGGGGTCAATGACCGAAACGCCTGTAAGCGTCAGGTTCATCTGTGAAGCCTTGTCGCGTATGACTTCTTCGCGCCCGATGAGAGTGATGCGAGCCAATCGTTCAGCTACCGAGAGCGCAGCTGCTTGAATGGCGCGTTCCTCTTCACCTTCAGGCAAAACGATGTGTTTGGGGTCGGCTGCAGCGCGCGCGCGTAGTTTTTCAAGGATATTCATTCGCGGGTTTCTCCAAAGTGATTTTGAAGGCGAGATTGTAGCCGATTTTTGAAATTCGGGCGAGGAATGAAACTAACCCTAAAAATGCAACCGCAGCGTCTTTGAAAAACTCTGCGTAGAGTTGCGCGTGAACTCTCCCCAATTCACGCGCCGCCTCTAGCAGTTTCATAGGACGCTGCGGTGTCTCGTGAGATGTGAGACAAGTTGCCAACTTGTCTCACATCGAAAATTAATCGCCGCTCGTCTTTACGACGGAACGTTCTTTGGAAGGGATTGTGACTTCGCCGAAAAGAATGTCTGTCAAGCCAAGCCCTTCGCGGCGGTCTATGTCGCGCTCAATCGTCTGAATCTTCACATTATGCTGCTGAATCTGCGTAGCTATCTTAACCAAATCAGCCGAGCGCATATCTTTGAGTTGCGATTGGAAATTCACCAACTGCGCTTTCATATCCTCTTTTTGCAGCTGTTCGTTTTTGGCTATCTCTGCGCTCACTTCGGTCATCAAGTCGGCGCGAATCTGTTCAAGTTGTTCTCTGCTGAGTGTCACAGACACAGCCTCTGTACCGCCTGTTGTTGCGCCTTTAATGTTCACACCCGCTGGTGCGTCTTTGCGCAATAAATCTGCGTGATATGAAACTCCGTCTTTACCAATCTTGATGTCCGTCCCAAGCACTGCAAGTATAAGCATAGCCGCTGCGACTGCGCCCAGTCCTTTTGCCCAAAGCGGCATAATCGTGAACAACTCTTTGAGCAGAGCCAGCGCCGATTTGCGAGGTTGTGCGGCGGTTTCTGCAACCAATCGCACATTCGGCACTTCGTCAAACTGCCATTGTTGCAAAGACTCGCGCACGCCCTCGAAAGCCGAAAGCTCTTGTCTGCATGAAGCGCACTCAATCAAATGCGACTCGAATCGCAGGCTCTCTTGCGGTGCTGTTTCGCCATAAAGGTAGGTGACGAGCAACTCGTGCATCTTGCAATTTGGGGTATTATTTTGTTGAGTCATGATTTCACTTATCTTCCTTTAATTACGGCCAAAGCGGCGGCCCTTACATTTTTCATGAGCCGCGCAAATTGTATAAAGTCTCCTGAACCGCTTTCCCACAAAAGATGCTTCATACAGCTTCGCGTAAATGTGCGAGCCGTTTTTTCAATTCCGTCAACCCTGTATACATTCTGGTTTTCACGGTTGACAGTGGTATGCTCAGAATTTCTGCAATTTCGTTAAACTTCAAACCCTCGTATTCCTTCATGATGATAACCTGCCGCATTTCCGCCGGCAGACCTTGCAAAGCGCGTCGAACATGAATGGTGATCTGCTCCTGCTGGATGTTGCTGCTCAGGTCGTGTTCGTCTGCGGCTAGTTCAAATCCATGTATCTCGTACTCCTCTTCAATCGAAAGCATGAATTTGTTGCGGCCTCTGAGCTTGGTGTTACAGATATTCAGAGCAATTCTATAAATCCAGGATGAAAACTTGGCGTCGCCTCTGAATTTCGACAGATTGCGATACGCCGATAAAAAAGTCTCTTGAGTCGCGTCTTTCGCTTCTTCGTCGCGCCCCAGCATTCTGAGCGTCAAGCCATAGATATGACGCTCCCAGCGGCGCACAAGAACATTGAATGCTTCCGGCTCTCCGCCTAACGTGCGCTCAATAATTTGCGTATCATTTAAATCCAAGTTACACTCGCGCCACCACTGAAAATTGAATCCCCATCCGTACAGCATTATAGACTGAGCGACAGGAAAAAAAGTCGGTTTTTTTCTTAGCTCTTAGTTTTTAACAATTCCCTTCTCCTTATTTCTTGTATGCTGAAAGCTAAAAATTCTGACGCCATTAAATAAAAGCTATGGACGAGAGGTCAAGGACCAATCTTCATTGCTATGGTGGTGAGAGAGCATTATTATAGATATGCCGTTTATTGAACCACCGCGCATTTTTATTGCTAAGTTAATAAAGGGCAACGGAAATCTTCATCCCATTAACAAGGTGTTTTTGGAAATCTTCATCCCATTTAACAAAGTATTTTTATTTTCAATGAAACTACGACTTGGAGGAACCATCTCATGAAACTCTTTTTGAAATCTTTCCTGCTGCTATCGGTCTTGTCGCTGACCGCGATTCCGGCAATGAGCCAGGAACGCAAAGATGAATTGCTGCGCTTACAACGCGCTACGCAAGTGTTCAATGAAATCATGCGTACTCCCGATAAAGGAATCCCTAACGATTTGCTTGATAAAGCCGAATGCGTAGCTATCGTGCCGGGTTTGAAGAAAGGCGGACTAGGCATTGGTGGACGTTATGGTAAAGGCGTTGTGATGTGCCGTCAACCGGGTAGGAAATGGAGCGCTCCTTCTTTTTTGACTATTGAAGGCGGCAGCGTAGGTCTGCAAATCGGCTTCCAACAAATTGATCTTGTCATGTTGGTTATGAATCGCGAAGGCATGGAGAAATTGGTCGGCGATAAGTTCACTGTAGGCGCGGATGCTTCTGCCGCCGCAGGACCCGTCGGTCGTCAAGCTTCGGCGGAAACCAACATCAGATTGGACGCTCAAATTCTCACTTATTCACGCGCCAAAGGCTTGTTTGCGGGCGTCACAGTCAACGGCGCAATTGTCAAACAAGACAAAGATGATAACCGCGATTTCTACGGAAAAGAGATGGACGCGCGAGCCATTTTGTTTGAAGGTACCGTACCAATGCCCGTTGAAGCACAATCGCTGGCGGCAGCACTGTCCCGCGAATCTCCTAAGAAAAAAAGATAAACGATAAACTGTACCAATAAAAATTTAAGGGCAGGTTTGCAGCCTGCCCTCAAACCTGCCTTATTAAACGGACGCCCTACGCAATACACCAAGTTCTCCACAAAGCGGAAACATAAACATTATTCTCTGCGTAACCTATGTTCTTTGCGTCTCGGCAGTGAATACACGGTTTGCATTCGAGCAATCGAAAACTCCGATTCCTTTCACAACGACCCTGTGCCATTTCAATCCACTTCCTTTTGCAAACGCGACAAACGAAATCTGTCTACTTGATATTTGCTCTTTCCTTCAAGCAATAATTCTGCGGCAAGGCGACCCATGAGAGGACCGAATTTGAAGCCGTGACCTGAAAAACCTGTTGCCAGCAAAACTCTCTCAAAATCAGGATGCCAATCAATAATAAAATCTTCGTCGGGCGAGTTGTTATAAATGCAGACATGACTTTTTGTGACGCGAGCGTCGGCAAGCGCGGGGATCACGCGAGCAAAAAACTCGCGGCATTTTTCTATAAATTCATCGCCGACTTTTTCATCGAAAGCGTAAGGGTCAATGGTTTCGCCTCTCAGGTGATTGCCTACCTTCATCGCTCCATTGTGAGGAATCGGAAAGCCGTAAAACCCCGAATCCATCTCTATGAAGATAGGGAATTCGCCGATGTCAAAATTCGTTTTAGAATGATTGGCAGACTTTCTGTTTTCCATCACAGGCTCAAAGTAAACGACCTCTTGTCGCGTAGTCGTGAGTAGACTGGCGAAATCAGGGAGCAATTTTCGCGTCCAGGGACCTGAGGCAATCAACACTTTTTCACAGGTCCATTCGCTCCCGGTTTGGCTGCGAATCAACGTCCCTCTGGCGTTTGGCTCTATGGCAACGACGCGCTCATTTTCAAAAACATCTGCGCCGAACTTCTGCGCCAGATTGATTGATACTTGCACAGCTTTGTCAGCATAAAGCACCCCGCCGCTCGGATCGAAAACCGCGAAAGGAATCGCATCTTTGTTGAACTGTGGAAATCGCTCGGCAATTTCTTCCCCATTGAGCATCTCCGCTTCCAGCCCAAGCGAGTGCAATGCCTCATAAGTCTGCGTTTCAAACGAGTCTGCTTTGTTGCCTAACATCAAGAGTCCCGCCTCATCAAGCAAGCGCCTTCCCACTGCTTCTTCAAGCGCACGCCATAGCGCCAGAGCGTCAACAGCCATTTGCACATAAAGCGGGTCGGGATAAGCGAAGCGAAAAATTTTTGAATAATCTACGGATGCGCCTTGTGGGTTGGGCAAAGATGCTTGATCAATCAACGCGACACTTGCGCCCCTGCGAGCCAATTCGTAAGCCGCAGACGCGCCCATGATTCCTGACCCAATGATTGCCACATCGTAAATTTTCATAACGGCGATAAGTATGAACGAAGATGAGTTATTTTTGAACCGGACTGGCGCGACGCAACATAACTTCATCGTTTATGAAACGCTAGCGGCTATTCTTAAACTGACATCATGATAGAATCATTGCGGCTTTGGGCTGCTCTATAAAATCGTCTTGTTTGTGATTATACATTGAGATAAAACGATGAAAAAAATTCTTGCCTTAGCGTTTTGTTTAGCCTTTATACACTCGGCATTTTCGATTTTCGCCCAAAGTGCGACCACGCCGCAGAGTAACACGACAAAGCCGATCCATTGGCTTGAGCAGGTTACCTCGCGCGCCGATTTTGACAGGCTTTCGCGCACCTATTATCGAGGTCGTTTTTACGCCCTGCCGCACATGATGTTCGTCATAGACCGGCGCGCAAAAGACCGTGTCTATTATGTGAACTCAAAAGCCTATGCGTTTCATAAAGATTTTGTGAACGCGGAATATTTATCACTTGAGCGCGGCAAAGTTTTTTACGAAAACAACTATGCAAATAAAGACAGAAGATTTTTTCTCGGCACCATTTCATATCAAACAACACTTGATAAATTCACTTTTGAATTTTGGGAAGGCGACAGATTATCGAAAGAATTGCTGACCCAGTGCTATGACGCTTTGCGCAAAAGTTTTTTCACAGAGATTTTTTTCAAGCCCAACTCTTTAATTCAAGAAGAAGTTGCAAAAGATATGAACAACGCTTCGGTGAATCGCCTGGCTGTTATCACCGCAAGCGACCTTGCGAGCAATCAACAATATCAACCGCTCAACCTGGGCGCCAATGTAGGGCAACTTCGCATACTCGAACGCCTGACGCCAGAGACAGTGATTGACCGCAATCAAATCGTCATCTTCAAAGAAGTGCCGATTCAACTGACGCCGCTTTCAGGCATTATCACGACCGAAGCCGCATCGCCGCTATCGCACGTCAATATTCTGGCGAAATCCTGGGGCATTCCGAATGCGCGAATCGCCAACGCCGATAAGCTTTTCAAAGAACTCGAAGGCAAGTACGTCCGTCTGGAAATCAACGAGAATGAATACAAACTTCTGCCAGCCAATGCCAAAGAGGTCGAAGCGCGCAATCGTGAATTTATCAAACGCTCTGATTTAGTCACGCCACCTGCCGACCTGAGTTATGAAAAGCTCACAAATTTGCAAGATCAACGAAAGGCAGACGCAAAACGATTCGGCGCAAAAGCCGCGAATTTAGGCGAGATGATTAACGCCCACAATCCTAAAATAGTTGTGCCGAAAGGCTTTTCGATTCCCTTTATTCATTACAAAACTTTCTTGATCATCAACAAACTCGAAGATAAAATCGCCAACGCTGTTGAAGAAGACCGCTTCGTTCACGATCCAGTTTATCGCAAGAAGCGACTCGCAGAAATTCGCCAATGGATTCAACAAGGTAGGCTCGAAGTTGGCTTTAAAAAAATGCTTGAAGGCAAGGCTTTTGATTTAGGTTTACGCAAAGGCTTGTTTGTGCGAAGTTCCACGAATGCCGAAGACTTACCAAATTTTAGTGGCGCGGGACTTTATACAACGGTGCCGAATGTTCGCAATTATGAGCAGCTTTACGAAGCGGTGAAAACCGTCTGGGCTTCGCTTTGGAATTATGAAGCATACGAAGCGCGCGACAGTTTCGGTATGAATCATTTCGGCGCTTATCCTTCGGTGTTGGTTCAAGAGGGAATTGATGCCGAAAGCGCCGGTGTGGCGATTACAACAGACCCATTCAATCGCGCCAACAAAGGCGCTGTTTACATCAACGCCAAACGCGGGCTTGGCATGAAAGTCGTCGAAGGTCGCAGAATTGCAGAGCAAGCTCTGTACACGCCAAGCTCAAATTCAATCAAAGTTTTAACGCGCTCGGATGAAGATACAATGTTGAAGTTCGATGAAAACGGCGGTGTGAAAGAATTGAAAATTGAACAGCATCGCGCTGTGTTGACAGATGACATGATACGACGGTTGGCTCGCGCGGCGCTGCAAATTAAACGCATCTTCGGCGGGCGCGATCAAGACATCGAATGGGTTTATGCAAAAGGCCAGCTGTACATCGTTCAATCGCGACCTTATGTTGAAAATAATTAGCTGACGAAACATTTTCAATCTCTCAAAATGAAAACAGGCACAAAACGACAAGTTCATTCAAGAGTTTTTCGATTCGCTCTCGGATCATTCATTTTCGTCATTACAAGCTACGTTGCCATTTACAGCAGCGCGCATCAAACGCCTGTGCCTCAAGTTAACACAGCTTCGGTGATAGGGTTTGTGCAAGACGACAAAGGCGCGCCTTTAGAGAAAGTCAGCGTAACGATTTCGTCGCCAAATTTCTCTGCCTCTGCGTTCACTACGGCTGATGGCAAATTCGAGTTTAAGAATCTGGCGCCAGCGAAATATTTCATCACCGCACAAGCCGCCCGCTTCCGAAAAACGCAAACGGCCATCACCATCACCAAGCCCGATGATATCGTGCCGCCCATCACGATTAAGCTCGCGGCATCTTCGCTACACGTAGCCGTGTATGACGCAAACAATCAATCGTTAGGTGGCGTGATGGTTTCGCTCTATTCGCAAGACAGCGCAACCTCCGGCAATCCCACAGCGCGAACCGTCACAGATAAAAATGGCGACGCGTATTTCGGGAGGCTTGCGCCCAGCTCTTACACGCTCACGGCGGTCTTGCGCGGCTATGACGAATACCGGAATCAGGTTTTTATTTCCTCTGATATCACGACAGACTTTGCGCTACAACTTCTGGTTGCGCCGGTTATTCCAATTAACACGAAAGCCATCGCGCGTTACAGCATTCCAAATCTCCCTGCAAAAAATGTTCGCGCGATTTTTCAAGACAGCGAAGGCTGGATGTGGTTCGGCACAGATAAAGGGCTGGCGCGATTCAACGGCGCGGAGTTCAAATCATCAGCAACCACAGGCTCCGCTTATGCGCGTTTGGCAAACGAAGACGTGCGCTCGATTGCAGAAGACCAAAACGGCCGCATATGGATTGCCACACCAGGCGGCGTGAAGCGAATCACCAAAGAAGGCGTGGAAGACGGACAATGGCTGAGTGGCGTTGAGGCACGAAACATCGCTGTTGATGCGGGCGGCAACGTGTGGGTTGCGACGGCATCGGGCGTTTTCAAATTCGACGGCAAAGATTTAGAAGCGTTTGATGAATCTCGCGGTCTGCCATCAAACGATGTAAGAGCAATCGCCATTGATAAAAGCGGCAAGGTTTGGATTGCTACAGCAAAAGGCGTGGCCATCCTCGCAGATAATAAAATCCATTTGCTTGAGCCGAAACGCGACGTTTCCACAGACAATGCCGAACCCTTATCTGTTCAACCAAAACCTGCATCACAGACTGCTACGCAAAAAAAATCAACAGCTTCGCAAACGGTGACAAATACGGCTCAACAACCTTCGCAGGCTTCTACAGCGAACCCAATGGCGCTTGCAAAAGTAAATGATTTGGACGATGTTCAAAACCTATTTATAGACAAGGCTGGCGGCGTTTGGCTGGCAACCAACAAAGGCGCGATTTTTATTGAGGCAAACCATACGAACACTTTTGATTTATCGCAGGCGCAAGTAGCCAATGGCTTGTCCATTCGCGCCATCAGTCAAGACATCGCAGGGCGTATGTGGTTTGCGCTCACAGAGGGCGGCGCGCTGATTTACGATCCCTCAACTCGCGACTCGCAACGCATCAGCCTGTTAGAGCAGGATCACATTGCGGCAATCTCAAACGAGCGCGAAGGGTATTTATGGTTCGCTACAGACAATGGCGCAGTCTATGCAGACTTCTATAGCTTTATCCTTTTCACGACCAGTCGCGGTCTCTCCGACAATGACGTGCATGCGGTTATTGAAGACTCCAGCGCAACAACCGCACAGGCTCATGGCAACCTCTGGTGCGTCACCTCAACAGGCGCATCGCGTATGCAGGATGAGCGATTCGTTCCTATCGAACGATTCCGCACCAACATCCATATACGCGGCGTTGCTTTCGACAACACGGGCGCGGCTTGGGTGGCAACAGACCAAGGCGCAATTAAATTCAGCGGAAAAACTTTAGCGCAATTCAGCGAAGGCAACGGCTTGGCTTCAAACAACATTCGTTATGTGGCGAGCCTTGCAAAAGGCGCGGCGATGGTCTTCGCTACCTCGAAAGGCGCAAGCATCTTTGAGAACGGAGTGTTTCGCAAGCTCGATGGTTTGGACGGCTACGACGCGCGACAGATATTTGAAGACACGGACGGGCGTTTGTGGTTTGCTACCTCTCGCGGTGTGATGGTTTACAATCGGAAAACGGATGTGGCAAAGCTTATTGATACCTCGCGTGGACTCATTGATAATGACACTCGTTGGATCACTCGATACAACGGTGAATTGTTGATAGCCACACGCGCCGGTGTGCAAATTTATAATGAGCGACAACAAAGCGCCTCGTCGTTTGACAGCGAACCGGCGAACACAATTTTTGTTGATAGAGACAATTTTTTGTGGGTAGGGACGGATAACGGGCAGCTCAAAAAAATCGCTGCCGTTCAAAGTCACATTGTTTCGAGCATCTATTCGGGCGAGATTCATTCGCTGACTGCCAATCGAATCAATTCCATCTCCGAAGACAACGATGGTCATATTTGGATCGCTACGGATAAAGGCGTAGTTCGCCATACACCGATCCGCACAACTCCTTCGATTCAAGTGTCGCTCAAAGTCGAAGGTCGTTCGGAAGCGGATTCAGGCTCAGGCAGGGTTGAACTTCCCAACGGACGACAACGCGTTACCTTTCGTCTGACAGGCGTAAGCATGAGCAAGCCCGTGCAATATCTTTATCGTATCAACCCGGAAGGCGGAAACGAACGTTGGGAATTGCTGCCTGTTCAAACGGGGCTTGAGCGGGAGATCCCGTTTTTTGAATTCACTGAAGGCGTGAACACTTTTGAAGTCATGGCGCTCAATCGTGATTTGTATGGAGGGCTGGCGCCGAGCGCTGCGATTACCATTTATGTAAACCCGCCGTTTTATAAGAAGTGGTGGTTTTATTTATTCGGGCTTCTCGTCGCAGGATCGGCTACCACAGCCTTTTTCGTGGTTCGCAAGAAAAATCAGCGCGAGTATGTTCTGCCGAAAGAGTTGCGCGAGTTCGTGCCTATCGAACCCAATCCCTACATTGTCGGCAATCCCATACGCACGGAAAAAATGTTCTACGGACGAGAAGACGATTTTCGTTACGTGCAAACCAAGCTCGAAGGCGCGTCGCAAGGCGTGGTCATCGTCTTTTGCGGCGAGCGCAGAGTCGGCAAGAGTTCGATTCTCTTTCAAGTGATGAACGGTAGATTGGGCGAGCGCTTCGTTCCGGTCTTCGTCGATATGCAAGAGATGGTCATCACTTCGGACGCCGAGTTCTTCGCGCGCATCTCACGTTTGATCGTCGAATCGTTAGCGCGGAAAAACATCAAAGTCACTGCGCCTCAATTTCACGAAGGAAATCCTTATCATATCTTCTTAGATTTTCTCGATGAAGTGTTGGCGGCGATAGAAGACCGAACGCTTTTGATATTGATGGACGAGTACGAGTTGATGGAATCGAAGGTAGATGAAGGAAAGATTTCGCAAGAATTTTTTACCTTCTTAGCCGGCTTGATGGACAACAGAGAGCGTCTGGCGATTATCTTCACAGGTTCGCGGCGCCTCGAGGAGCGCGATAAAAAATATTGGCGCGACCTGTTGCGCCGCTCGCTGTTTCGCAAGGTCGGTTTCTTATCCGGCAAAGACACCCTGCGCCTCATCACAGACCCTGTCGAAGGTCGCGTAGTTTACGGGCGCGGCGCGATTGAAGCGATTTGCAGATTGACGGCGGGACAGCCCTTTTATACGCAGGTCACCTGTCAAAACATTGTTGATTATATGAACGAACACGAGCAGAACTATATTACGCTCGCAGACCTGCAGCATGTCACTGCAGACATCACAGACAACCCTCTGCCGCAGATGATTTACACCTGGGACGCGCTTTCGGATGATGAGAAATTGGTGATGTCTTTGCTCGCTGATGCTCTGCCTGACGGTAACGATTTCGCCACCGCATACGATTTGCGAGTGGTTGTGAAAGCGAACGAATATCCTGTGAATTTATCTGAAACAACCATTCGCATGACGCTTGAAGAGATGTTCCGCCGCGAGTTGCTGGATAAAAATGCCAGCGAGGGTTTCCGAATCAAAATAGATTTGTTCCGATTATGGATTCGCCGCTCACATTCCATCTGGCAAGTAGTCAAAGAAGTGCGAACGCTTTAAAGTATATAAACTCAGGTAGAAATGACATCAAAGAAATTGAGATAGTAAAAAAATAGATGCATCGTAATCCTTATCTAAACCGTGTTGCTATTAAAGACCCGGCGCAGTTCTTCGGACGCGCGCGCGAAGTCTCAAAAATATTTTCCCGCATCGGCGCGTCGCGTCCGCAATCTATTTCCGTTGTTGGCGAACGGCGCATAGGAAAATCGTCGCTTCTTTACTACCTCAACCATCCGCAAATTCGCGCCAAGTATCTCGATAAATCCGAAGATTACATATTCGTCTTCATAGACCTTCAGCAAAAACGCAAACTCAGGCTCACAGAGTTTTTTCAGGAGTTGTTTGCCTTAATTGCCAAAGAGATAAACGATGAGAAAATTACCTTGCTTGAACCAAGTTTCGATTCCTTGCGCGGCTTGCTCGAAAATTTTAGAAGCGAAGGGCGCAAACTCATCGTCCTGTTCGATGAATTCGATGTCATCACAACCAACCGCGCCTTCGATCTGGAGTTCTACTCATTCCTGCGCTCGATTGCAAATAACTACGACGTGGCGTATGTGACAAGTTCTGCGCGTGACTTGCAAGAGCTCTGCTACACGCAACTTATAGCCGATTCCCCTTTCTTTAATATCTTTACAAATGTTTTTTTGCGGGCTTTTTCGCGCAAAGAAGCTCTCGATTTAATTGTGGTTCCGTCAGTTCAAGAGGGCTTGCCGCTGGAAAATTATACGCGGCGAATTATGGAACTTGCCGGTCACTTTCCTTACTTTTTGCAAATCGCTTGCTCGGCTTACTTCGATCATCTTTTGGAAAACGACGGCAAACTCAATCGTGAAGAGGTCGAAGACAATTTTCTCGATGAAGCCAAAGGACAATTCAGGTTCATCTGGGACAAAATGAGCGAAGGGCAACGCCGCGCCATTCGCAGCTTCGTTGAAAGTAACAAAGCTGAAAAAGAGCAAGCACATATTTTTGAAGATCTAAAACGCGCCGGTTATTTTCTCGAAGACGAGCGCGGGACTCGTTTGTTCTCTACCAAATTCTCTTCCGTGATTTCGCGCCCGCGAATGATTACTACGGAATTGCGTGACACAGACCGCGCCGCCATGGCTGTACATGACGGTAAGACGGAAAAAGTCGCTGCGCCGCCTTTGATTGAACCTCACGGACACATTGGCAGATTCGATATTCATCGTTCATTAGGCGCGGGCGGAATGGGTGAAATTTTTGAAGCGTACGACACGGAACTTCAACGCACGGTCGCCATCAAAGTCCTGGTCTCAAAGTTTGTAGAAAATGAAACCATGAAGCAGCGGTTTTTGCGGGAAGCGCGCATGGCTTCGCAACTCAATCATCCGAATATCGCTACGATTTACGAGATCGGCGAGGCCGCTGGTAATCCTTATATTGTTATGGAATGTGTTGAAGGCGAAACGCTCAATGACAAAATAAACAACGGCCCGATTGAGTTGAAAGATATCTTGGAAATCGGCGAGCAGATCGCTGACGCGCTCGCCGAAGCGCACGAACACGGCGTCGTTCATCGCGACATCAAATCCGCGAACATCATGATTACGACTCGCGGAAAAGTGAAGGTGTTGGATTTCGGTTTGGCCAAACCTCTGCCTCTTTCGAGCGAGCGCAAGAATAAAACGAAGCTAACGGAATCCGGCGTGTTGCTTGGCACTGTGAGTTACATGTCACCCGAACAAGCGACAGGGCAAGGAGATGTCTCGCATCTTTCGGATATTTTTTCGCTCGGTGTAGTGCTTTATGAAATGCTAACGGGGAGCTTGCCGTTTGAAGGCGACACTTATTTCCAAACCATTCAGGCGATAAACAAACGCACTCCGGTTTCGATAAAAAAACTTCGTAAAGACGCGCCCGCATCTTTGATTGCGATTATCGAACGTATGCTGAAAAAATCTCCGTCAGAGCGTTACCAGGCGGCATCAGAAATCGCGCGCGATTTGCGCAAAGTGGCTAGTGAAAGCTGAATGGAAATCTCAAAAGGCTACCCTCAACTTCATAAGAAGTATTTGATTATCCCTTTGGTTCTATTAAATAATCCTCGCGCTTTGTTGAACTGATTGAAATGTCATCTGCGTGGCGAGACTCACGTGTAAACATCAAAAAACCGACTCCCATAATCACCAATACGAGCAAAATGACGATGACCAAAAAGTACCAGGGAAATTGTTGCTCATTCGTAGTCGCTGTGCCGGAGCCTTCAAAAGAAAACATGACAAAAGGACCGATTACCGCGCCCATCAATCCGACTAACAGGGCGATGCGGTCGAACTGCCCTTCTTGCGGAGCCTGCACGCGCCAACCTATATAAGTGCCAGCCATCGAAGCCACCATCGCAAAAATGACGTAAAGAAAACTTTGTCCAGTGATGGAGATGCGCCCTGCCGAATCATTGAGCCAGTTCATCGCCAGATAATTGCTGCTTCCCGCCGACACAAGCAGTAAGAGAAGCGAGTTGAGAAGGATTGTCGCCATCGCCACGATTGCCGAATCGAGGAGGCGAATCTTTTCGCTCATTAATCCGATAATAAAACCGCCGACAAGAAAGGCACCGAGCGTCAGCCCGAAAACCAAAACGAGGAGGATGCCTTGTGGGGATTGAGTCTTTCCGAGAAGCAGATTTGCAATAAGCGAAATCGTGGCTTGAATCCCGAAGGTGAAAACAAGCCCTAAAAGCATCCATTTCATTCGATGCTTCATTGTCGCACTCCTTATCTTTACGAACCGAGATTTACTCTTATCTTGCTTTTGCTTTTCCGTTCAAGTTCTACCGCTTTTGTGGGGCAATCTTAGACCCATGCAGAGTCTGTGTCAAAGGCATTTTGTCAGTTGTCGCCAGAGTCTCTTATTGATTGCGAAGTTCTATTGCGGCAGTTTCCAGCCTCTGAGTTGGTAATACTTTTCTTTTGGCTCTGCTGTCCAGCCGTTGATCCCGTGTTTTGGCAACCACCAAACATGAATGATCAGAATCCCCAAAGAGCTTACTGCCAAAAAAACGTAGAACCAGAGGTGACCAAGAGTTTGCGTTATCAAAATTATTAGGCCAACAAAGAGGAATAATTTTGCTACTCTTCTCCATTTGGGAGTGCCTTCTTCAAAGTGACCAAATAGGATATTGCCAACGGCAAAGATGGTTGTGATGATTGCGACTTCGAACCACATCACTCATTCCTCCTCAAACCATTCTTCGATTATGAAACACCGAAAGCCCGCAAGCCCTGCACAACAGCGGCAGAGAGCAAGTAGCCGAGTCCCGTATAAAAGAGCAATTGTAAGCCCGCTATCTTCCACGAATTGGTCTCTGCGCGAACCACAGCGACCGTCGAAAGACATTGCAGCGAAAAGAAAAAGAAGACCATCAAACCGATGATGCTTGAAGTCGTGAAGACGCGCTGCGAGCTATCGGCAAAAGTCGCTTCGCGCATGGTGTCCAACAAACCTGACTGTTGCGCTTGCTCGTCGTTTACATCCGCTACATGAAAGACGATGGCCATCGTCGAAACGAAAACTTCGCGCGCCGCGAATGCGGAAATCAAACCAACACCGACGCGCCAATCCACCGCCATAGGTCGTAATGCAGGCTCTATCGTCTTGCCGATTTGCGCGGCAAATGAATGATCCAAAGCGCTCACCGTGATAAACGATGCGGGCTTGCCATCTTCAGATTGCGGTTGATTTGCGCCGATGCCGAAATTGGAGAGCAACCAAAGGATTGAGGAGATGATGATTATGGGCGTTCCCGCTTTTTTCAAATAAGCAGACGAGCGCGACCAGGTGATTTTCAAAGTTGGTTTGATAAGCGGCTGGCGATAAAGAGGCATCTCCATCGCCAGCATCGAATTCGATTTTTTGCGAATAAAAAGCTTGCTGATTAGCCCTGCGGTGAGGGCTCCGATTAGCAAACTCGCAACATAGGTAAACGCCAGCGCAAGGCCGGCTTTACCCGGTGCCCCCGGCAATAAAGCAGCCAGCAACAAAGCATAAACCGGAAGCCTGGCGCTGCAACTCATCAGAGGAAGTACCCAGATGGTCAACAAGCGCTCGCGCTTCGAGGGAATCGTTCGCGCCGCAAGCACAGCAGGAATCGCGCAAGCAAATCCCGAAAGCATAGGAACAAACGAACGACCATGCAAACCTAAAGCGGAAAGCGGGCGATCAACCAAGGCTGCGCCGCGCGACAAATAGCCTGAGTCTTCCAGCAAGGTCATCAAGAAAAAGAGAATGATGATCTGCGGGAAAAAGACGGCTACAGAACCGACTCCCCCGATGATTCCATCTGCGATGAAGTGCGAAAAAACTCCTTCAGGCAAAACGGCGAGAGTCAACGCACCTGCTTCTTTGAAAACCCATTCGATAAGATCCATGAAAGGCTGCGCCAGCCAAAAGATGGAAGCAAATAATCCGCCAAGTATGGTGAAGAAAATTGGAAAGCCGACATAGCGATGCAAGACGACTCTATCTATGCGAGCCGTCATAGAATTTTCCGCAAGCAACATCGGCTTGCTCTTTTTCATAGTGCCGCTTGAGTCCAACAAATTGCGGAGCCTGCGATATGCTTCTACTGGTTCATCAGGAATTTCAGCGAGCGCCGAAGTTTGCTCAAACGGATGGTCGAGCGCCTTTCGCAATTCAAGCATCAATTCGGTCACTCCCCAACCAGTTCGCCCATCAACAGGAATGACAGGAACCCCTAGCGCATCAGCTAATTTGTTGGTGTTGATGGATTGTCCAGACTTTGCGAGCAAATCCATCATTGTCAGAGCAATAACTACTGGTTTGCCTTGTCGTGCAACAAATGAGGCGAATTTCAGGTGACGTTCCAACTGCGTTGCATCAACGACAATGATGAGAGCATCCGGATGAATTGAATCGTGACGGCCTTCGATGACCGAGCAGGAAAGTTCTTCTTCAATGGTAGGGGCGACGATGCTGTGAATGCCGGGCAAATCCACTAAATTGATTTCCGCGCCAAACTCTGCGCGGCTCTTACCACGCGAAAGAGTAACGGTGACACCCGGGTAATTTGCCGTTTGAAAGCCTCCGCCCGTCAAGCCGTTCATTAAGGCGGTCTTGCCTGCATTTGGAACACCCGCAAGGCAAACCGTCAATGTGCTTGGTGGTGGGGGAATTTTGTAAGGCTTCTCAGCAGCAGTCTTGGCTTCTTTCGAAGCACGGTTAACCGTGCTTGTATTGACTAGAGGACTCTTATCCATGCTGCTTCCCGCCGTCTAAGGGCAAGACGCATCCCGCGCACTTCTACAACCAGAGGGTCTCCGAGCGGAACCGATTGTACGACAGCCATTTCTTCGCCCGGCGTGAGACCAAGATCAAGCAATCGGCGGCACTCTGTTTCCGGCCCGTCAAGGCTTGCTATACGACAGTAGGTATTGAAAGGTGCATCGAGGAGTTTCATAACTAACCCTTTATAATTTTTTACAAAAATAAAAAAGTCAAAATGAAAATGATTTTCAATTTGCTTTTGGTTAGAGGATACGGCTAACGCATCACCTTGTCAACGGAAAAGATTTCTTGAAGTGATATTTTAATCGGAGAGTTTGGCGGCAGCTATGGCTTCCTCAAGCGATGTGACGACTCCATCGAGTTGAAGGTCATAAATGCGGCGGAGGATTTCGCCCATTTGCGGACCGGGTTGAATTCCTGCTTCAAGCAAATGTCGTCCCATGAGAATTGGCACCGGGGGACCGTTCTCCAAATTCAGCGCCTGGATATTATCTTTGAACCATTCCTCTCCTTCTGTTGACACATAGCCTCGAGCTACCCTATCGGCTTTCGCTAAAAGATAGAGTAAATTCATATCAACTCTTTGGGCAAGCCTACGAAAATCTCCATCCGTTGTGCACGCGCGGCCTTCGTAAAACTGGCGCGGTTTCGCTTGTTCACGCACCAGCGACAACACTTGTTCGCGCACATCATATCCTGCAATCGTGTGAAGCCCCAGTTTGTCCATCACCCGAATTACAGGCTCGTTTTCATCGAACGGCGGGGCGATTACGTTTTGACACAGAGCGGCAAGCATAACGGTCAAGCGTTTCTCTTTCAGCAAATCGCGTGTGAGTTTTGCTGCTTCGTCTACGCGGTTTTTTGTGTACTCGAACGTATCGTCTTTTATCAACGATTCATTGGATTGCTTGTCAACCGCTTGACTGTTATTAAGTTGATAAGCAGCCAGTGAACAAATTTGAGGGAAAAGTTTATCAAGCGCTCCGAGTTCAAGCGCAATCTGCAAGCCTATCGAAGGACGATTTGCGAGCAAGAACAGTTTTTCTAACTCGCCCCAAATGCGTTCGTGCGGCAAGTCCGAAAGGTCTATTGAACGGCACAATTCAATGGTCTGGGTTTCGATGCTCATCGCAAATCGCGCGGTCATTTGAACAGCGCGCAACACTCTCAGGCTGTCTTCAATGAATGTGTCAGCGGCAACGGCGCGGAGTATTCGTTGATGCAAATCGGCAACACCGCCAAATGGATCAACGATTTCGTCCGTGAGCGGGTCTTGCATAATTGCGTTGATCGTGAAGTCGCGTCGTCGCGAAGCTTCTGCAAAAGTCATGTCTGGGTCGCCTTCGATTACAAAGCTGCGATGGCCTCTACCTGATTTCGATTCGCGACGCGGAATCGAAACATCTATTTCAACTCTCACATTTCGGAGTGTCGAGTCCGGTGTCCCGTGTCCTGGGTCCGCCACCAGGAGTTCGGTGTCGTCTCTTTTTCCTTGTGAGTTTAAATTCGAGATCTGGGGTCTAAGGCTTGGGAAAGACTCATCTTCACTTATTTGAGACCTCTCATCTTTATCAGAATTTTGAGCATCATTTGATGGATAAAAAGCCAGTTTGTAAACGGCGAAATGTTCGCCTACCGTGTTGACCTGTGTGAGGGATTGGAGAATTTTCCGCAGCCGAGAAGGCTCAAGATGATAAACTTCAAGATCGAAGTCTTTTGATTCGAAGCCCAATAAGCGATCACGCACGCAGCCGCCTACAAGCATAGCTCGTCCGCCCGCGTCGCGCACCGCTTCACAAATTTTCAAAACATATTTATTCATAGTCCCTAGTCCTTCGTCTCTAGTCCTTAGCTATTAGCAAGCAGTCGTATTGAACTATGAGGTAACAAAAAGGTAAAGAGACTAAGGCCTAGGGACTATGAACTACTTTACTTCTTCGCAAACGCGCGAACATATTGAACAAGCGCATTGATTTGTTCATCGCTCAGCTTGTCGCCGAATGCCGGCATAGGTTTTTTACCAACTTTTATCATGTCAGCGAATTCCGCATCGGTCTCTTTCTTTTGCCACGCCGCGTTAGTAAGGTCAGGCGTACCTTTCGCTACACCCTTGACGCCCTTGCCATCTTCGCCGTGACACATAGCGCATTTTTCGTTATACACTTTCGCTGTATCTGCACTAGCAGTTGGCTTCATCTCGCCTCCTTTGCTTTCGCCTGAAGAGGTGGCAGGTTGATTGGAGTTCGTGACGACAACTGCTTGCCCCGCATTGCTCGTGTTCGCATTCGCGGCGGGCGTTGCGTTCTTGTTCGCGGGTTCATTTGATGTACCGCAAGCGATAGAGAAGATTACTGCAAAAGTAACAACGAAACCTGTTTTCAAAGCTTTCATTCAGAAAAGTCCCCTTTCAAAATTTTGTAGATTAATATTTTACAAGCTCAATGGGAAGCCAGTTTCTTTGCGATTATAGATTCGATGTCCGCTATGCCTATGCGCTCCTGCTCCATCGTGTCGCGGTCGCGCACCGTCACTTGATTGTCTTCCAGCGATTGATGGTCAACCGTGATGCAGAAAGGCGTTCCCACTTCATCTTGACGACGATAGAGTTTGCCAATCGCAGCCGTGTCGTCATAGACAGCGCGCATCGTACCTGTGCGTTGCAAACGCGATTTAATATCTTTTGCAAGCGTTACGATGGGCTCTTTATTTTTCGCAAGCGGCAAGACGGCGACTTTAATCGGCGCAAGGTCGCTGTGAAGTTTCAACACCACGCGCTTATCATCGCGCACCTCTTCTTCGTGATACGCGTCCATCAAGAACGCCAGCACAGAACGTGCAACCCCAGCCGATGGTTCAATCACGTAAGGAAAGACGTGCTGATTCGATTCGTGATCAAAGTACGTCATATCGGCTGTGGAATCTGGATTGTGTCGCACTTCTTCTTCGTCTTTAGATTTCTTCGAGTCGGTCTTTATCCTGGCAACAACGTTCTCGCCGGTTGCAGGATCAACAAGTATGTACTCATCGGGTCCCGCTTCTTCAGGAGATTTGCCAGGGACTCTAACCATTTTCTTCGAGTGCGACATGGTGTCGAAAGCCCTCCGGTTGGCGATGCCTTCCAGTTCGTCAAATTGCTTATCCTCATCTTCACGATCTGGAAAGAAACGGTATTGAAGGTCAACCGTGCGCTTCGCATAATGCGCTAACTCTTCTTTAGGCTGTTCGTACTTTCGCAAATTTTCAGCCTTCATACCGAGCGAAACATACCAATTGAAACGGTCTTCAATCCATTTGTCATGCCATTGTTCATCGTTCATTTCACCCGCCTTGAGAACGTGCGGCGGTTTGACGAAAAACTCTATCTCCATCTGCTCGAATTCGCGTGTGCGGAAGATAAAATTGCCCGGCGTGATTTCGTTGCGAAACGCCTTGCCGATTTGCGCGATGCCAAAAGGCAGCTTGCGATTGGTTGAATCCAGCACATTTTTGAAATTCACGAAGATGCCTTGCGCGGTTTCCGGTCTCAGGTAAGCGAGTCCCGACCCATCATCCACAGGTCCGACTGTGGTGCGAAACATCAGATTGAATTTGCGTGGCTCCGTCAAATTCGCCGAGCCGCAAACAGGGCATTTGTGGTCTTCAAGTTTGTCGGCTCGCAAACGCGATTTGCATTCGCGGCAATCAACCATAGGGTCAGAGAAAGTCGCCTCGTGCCCCGAATAGCTCCACACCAAGCGATTCATCAAGATACCCGCGTCAAGTCCGGCAATATCGTCGCGTTCGTAAACGATGCTGCGCCACCAGGCGCGTTTGACGTTATTGACCAACTCTACGCCTAGCGGGCCGTAATCCCAAACCGAACCGAGCCCACCGTAAATATCACTCGATTGAAAGGCGAATCCGCGACGTTTTGCCAAACTCGTAATTGTTTCTATATCTGCCATCTTAATTTATTTGTCCTTACCTGCTTGAAAGTTTCTTTCGGTTGAATCTGGAAATATACAACAAGCAGGCGAAGATTAGAAAGTTTACCGCGTCATTGCATGATTGCTTGTTTGGCTGTTTCACTCCTCTAGATTGGCGCATTTGTCTTTCAACGTCTGTTTGCTCTGCTTTTCAAAAGCTGTGCATTGCAGTTGAATAAATAACCGATTCGCGCTATTTAATCACGCGACGAGATTGAATATGGAAATTATCAAAACCAAATGCCCTTCATGCGAATGGCCTCTCGAATTCCCGCGCGACTTCGACAACATTATTTGCAATATCTGCGGAAGCTCTTTTCGGGTGCGCGAATATAAAGGCAACATCAATCTTGCTGCGATTGGCGAAGACCAACGAGACCCTGCCGCTATCGAAGACGCAGAAAATCTTTCGGCGATTGATGCGCGGCTTGTGGAACTCGACGAAGATATAGAAAAAGTCAGAGAAGAGATTGAAGTCTTGAAAAGTAATGAGCAAATTGCGCCGCTTCAATTAGGTTGCGCGTTTTTCGGCTTGTTCGGATTCATACTTTTGATTTTGGCTTTTTTCACAACTGTAGGGAAAAATTATTTCGGCGGCTGGCTGTTTTATCTCTCGATTGCTGTAGTCATTTTACTTAGCGCAATGCGTATGAAACACAAGATGCCGAATCCTGAAAAGATCGAATACTTCCGCAAAGAGAGAGCTACGCTTGAAGAAGCCTTAACGCAATTGGAATCCGAAAGAACCCGCATGCAAAACTTCAAAGAAGAAGTCTTCGGCGAACCAGCCGACGGTGAATAATGCAACAACAAAATAACTTTAGCGTTAAATAGATTGACGAGTTATCGCTTGGTTGATGATTGAATTAGCGGCAAAAAATCTACAACAGACAAGCAACATTGTATATCTAAGAAAACATCTAAATTTTGCCGCTGAAAGCGGTGTGAAAAAGCATCTCGGCAGAAGTCAGAAACCGAATTCCGTGTGCTGCGCGTAGATGCAATGGAGGTTAGAGAATATGTTAAGGATAAAATCAAAAATAGTAGCTCTTGCAGTCGCGTTTTTTCTCGCAGCAACAACTGCAATGGCTGCTTCAAATACAAAAGATGACGTTAATTTTCAAACAACAAAACAGATCAGAAAAGAGATATTGAAACTGCCGTATTACGGTGTGTTCGACAACATAGCTTTTGAAGTTAAAGGCGATACGATAATTCTTTACGGTCAGGTTGTGCGTCCGACCACGCGCAGCGATGCGGCAAGGCGGGTCGCCAAAATCGAAGGCATAGACCAAGTGGTAAATAAAATAGAGGTGCTTCCGCTTTCGAGGTTTGACGATGAAATTCGCGCTCGCACCTATCGCGCAGTGTTCAGCAAAGGCGGTCTTTACAGATATGCAGCAGGCACCAATCCTTCTGTCCATATCATCGTGAAAAACGGGCGCGTAACTTTAGAAGGTGTAGTTGCAAATCGTGCGGACAGCAATCTCGCAAATCTTGCTGTGAACGGCGTTTCAGGAGTTTTCTCCGTAACCAACAATCTGCGTGTCGAACGCAACAGCTAAAATTGAATAAAAACTTAGGATCATTCATTTTCCGCCAAAGAAATTGGATGATATAAAAAGTGAAGTAAGGATAGAATAAAGATTTTACGGATGAGACGGAGTGACGCGAATTGGCTGCGCCGTTTCATCCGTGTTAATTTGCCCCATTGGCGTTCGACCTTTCCTGCAAACCGAAAGCCTTTCTCTTTAATGATGAAAACGGAATACTCGATAATAATTTAAATGAAGCCGAGCAAGATAAAAATATTGCTCGGCTTTTTTCGTTAAATGTTTTATTATATTTTTAGAACCGCAATTATCGAGCGGCGTTTAATTGTCTACCCCCAATATCTTTCTATAAGAGAGAAGCTATTAAAAACTTTTAAGGAGTACAGAATGGAAGATAATCTAAATAATGGTAAGAAAAAATTGCCCCGAGCCAGAGCCCTAGTTTTCGCTTTGGCACTAATGCTAACAACAGGAATCGGATTTGGTACAGATCGTGCCGTATTTGCTCAACAACCGGCACAATTGCCCTCACCAGCCGATTTATCGCGCACTTTCGTGGGCATCGCAAAACAGATTAAACCGGCTGTTGTTAATATAGACACCACTGAAGAAAACAAGCGCACATCTGCGCGAGGCGGGCAATCTCCTTTACCGTTCCCCTTGCCCGGATTTGAAGACGCGGTTCCACGCAAACAGAAAGGCACCGGCTCAGGGGTCATCATCAGCCCGGATGGTTACATCTTGACCAATGATCACGTTGCCGGTAATGCCTCCAAGTTGCAAGTCAAACTTTCAGACGGCCGTGAATTTAAAGCTATATTGGTCGGTACTGACCCCGAAACTGATTTAGCGGTCATCAAGATTGATTCGGAGGGCTTGCCTTTTGCAAAGCTTGGCGATTCGAACAAGCTTGAGCAAGGCGAGTGGGTGATTGCCTTAGGAAGTCCCTTTGGACTTCAACAAACGATGACCGCTGGCATCGTTTCTGCGTTAGGTCGTGACCTGGGTGCCGCGCAACAGTTCACCAACTTTATACAGACTGACGCCTCGATTAATCCTGGTAATTCAGGTGGTCCGCTCATCAACATGAACGGCGAAGTCATAGGCATCAACTCCATGATTTACTCACGCACAGGAGGCAGCGAAGGTGTTGGTTTTGCCATACCTTCCAGTCTGGCATCGAAAGTTTACACACAGCTTGTGCAGAATGGCCGGGTGGCTCGCGCTTATCTCGGAGTGTTACCCAAGCAAGTAACTCCTGCTGTGGCCAAGAGCATCAATTTCAAAGGCACAGAAGGCGCACTCATCAGAGATCTTTCTAAAGCAGACAGCCCGGCCGCAAAAGCCGGTCTCCGAAGCGGCGACATCATCACAGAAGTTGACGGTATAGCCATCAAATCGCCAAAGCAACTGATTGAAATCGTTGCAGACTTGCCTGTGGGGAAACAGGTGAAAGTGAAATTTGTGCGTGATGGCATTGACCAAACAACTACTGTAACGTTGGCGGAGCGTCCAAAACAGACAGTTGAAGAGCCTGAAGAAAATCCAGATGAACAACCAGATGACAGCAAACTTGGGGCAGCCGTAACCAATATCACGCCTCAACTTGCTACTCAGTTGAAACTGAAAATAACTTCGGGTGTGTTGGTTCAAAACGTTCAGGCTGATAGCCCTGCTGCCGAAGGCGGACTCAGACGCGGCGATGTCGTTCATCGAATCAACGGCAAATTAATTGCCAACCGTCTGGATTGGAGCAGAGAAATTGCGGCATTGAAAGGCGAACAAACGATTGCTTTGCAAATCGTGCGCAATGGTCAATTCGATTTTATGGACATCAAGATTGAATAAAGCTAGGCCAGTTGTAGCGAAACAAAAATAGGGGCGCGTGACGCCTCTTAAAATAAATTGCCTGACAAAAGAGGCGCACTGTTTTGTGCGCCTCTTTTTATTTGAAAATTGTCCGGGTCTTTCTACTTAAACTCAAGTCCGCATGTCAAACATTTGTGCGGCTCTTTCACGAGCAGAAATAAGAGCGAAAAGATGCAGATGACGAAAATCCCTATGACTGCCACAAGTATAGCCCAGAGCGGTATACCGCCTTTGATAACATTGACCGACGCACAGCGCGGACAACAAAGTTGCCCGACAGCCTGACGCATAGGCAATGGCGGCGCTTGCTGATAATTGGGTGGAGGGTAATTCGCGCCTGCAAAACCAGCCGTGCCAACAGGAGGAACTGAAGGGATGTAACCGGAATTAGGGTCTGCTGGTTGTTTAAGCGGAGCCGAGCAATAACGACAGAAATTCGATTCATCTCTATTTTCAGCGTTACATGTAGCACACAGCAACATAAGTTATCCTCCCAACAATTTCACAGCCTCATCGAATTGTATTGCAGACTAAAGCCTCAGACGTAAAAGTGTCAAATCAAACAGTAGGCAGTAGGCAGTAAGCAGTAGGCAGTTTGTAGGGCGTTTCTTTTTAACCTATCAAGAGATACAGACTGAGGATATATGCTGTTTAGTAAAGGAATTATTAACTGCCTACTGCCTACTGCTTACTGCCTACTAAACTACAGGCCAGCCATATCCCATTTGAGGCGAATCTCTAAAATTAACTTGGTAATTTTCTGTGTGACCTTGGCGAAATATTCATCAGCTTTCGCTTGATCGAATTTCACGTAGCCTTGTCCTTCCTTGTACAAACCTATGGAAGAAGGCGCAGGATAAGCCGAATAAGTGCCTGGCGCGGGATTCGGCGTTGCCAGGTCATTTGAATAACGCTCTTTGTGAACGAGTTTCGGGTCTATCGCTTGAATGAAAGCGTTTTCGTTCAAACCTGCGTGTCCGCCGTCTTCGCCAAATACCGCAAGCGTCACATCAGAACAATAGCTCCACCAATTGATGACCAGAGTTCGCACCCGCTTTTCTTGTCCGACCTCCATAGCAAGCTGATTCAGTACAGCAGTTTGTGGCCCACCGTGTCCGTTCATCACAATGATGTTGCGAAATCCGGTCTTTGCCAATCCGTTCAGCACATCTTTCACATAAAGGCGATAAGCTGCTTCCGAAATCGAGAACGCGCCCGGATATGCGTCCATGCTTCCGGTGATGCCGTAAGGGATGACCGGCGCAATCATTGCATTTACTTCTTTCGCGATCTTGCGCGCAATCGCTACGGGCGCGGTGATGTCTGCGCCATTGTTGATCACGCCGTGCGGCTCAAGCGTTCCCGTAGGCAAAATCACAGTGTTGATTTTTGAGGGTACAACCTCTTTGAACTCCATCCAATTGATGTCGCTCAGGTCTCGCGTAGAGAGCGTGTCAGATGTTTGGGCAAAAGAATTGGTTGCTGCAAGAGTGATCATGCAAATTGAAAAAAAGATAACGCGACGCATAGCAATTTCCTCCTGAAATGCGATTTAAAAATTGACTAAAAGCAGAGCTTGTCTCTGCCCGAGTTGCGCAGAGAATAATGACAGGGTGTATATCATCACAAATTCATCGCCTACAGCGATTCGGGCAATGCTTGGGGCTGCCCTTACAATTGTATTGAAAGCTATCCTTCGATTTTCACCACGCCGATTTTATCCAACAGGCGCAAATAATCGGAAACGTCTTCAACCGAAATCGCGCCATAGGCGGCTATCAAATAATCGCGTATGGCTTGAATGCTGCGCTTGCCATCAACCAGATTGAGAATTTCGTAAAGCAGGATTTCGCCTTTTGGCTGGGCGCTGATTCGTTCGACGACGCGCAGGTCTTCGCCACTTGCGCGAGCCGCTACGTAATCGTAGTAATAAACATTCATCGGTCCTTTGACCTTGCGTGTAGGAATGCGGTTGTAATCGAAATTCACAGAACGCGGGCGTGATGCCTCTTTCGGATTACGTGGTTTGGATTTAACCTTTGCATCTTTCGGTTGTTCTTTCGCTTCAATTGTGAAGATCACGCGATTACCTTTTCGTTGTTCAGTGATTTGTCCGGTCAATAACAGCCAGGCACCGCTCAATTGTTCGACCAAGCCATCAATCTTATTTTCGAGATTCTTATCGTTTGGCGCAAAGTTCAGGATCGAGCCCAAAATTTCCGCCTCGTGTTCAAGCGAACGAACGATGATATTACGGGCTTCTTCGGCTGCGCCTTCAACGCCGCTCACTTCGATAGCTGCGGCTCGCGCTCTGTCTTTCGGCAAACGCCCCATAGACCTGGCAAAAACTTCATCGGCAAGCCGTGAAGCCTCGCGCGCTCCGGCTTTGGCTAAAAAGTAACCGGACGCTCCGGCTATGAAAGCAGAGCGTTTCATCTTCGTCGCATCAATGTTTTCAGGTTTGTCGTTGTTCGTGTGTATAAAAACGTCTGGCCAATCGCGTAAATAAATCGTCGGAATGCGAAACGAGCCTTCTTGATAAACGTCGTGGTCTGACCCCATTTCGAAAGGCGTGGTGTCGGCAACCAGGCTGTCTTTGCTGCCTTCTGCGGAAATCAACGCATCCGTGAAACCGGCTCCTGCAGCCGCTTTCGCGCTTCCCTCTATGGCATACTCAGCAAAAATATCGCCAACGGTATTGATCGCGCTTGGCAGAGAGGCAGGCGTATGGGTAATGTGAAGAACCGATTTCGTGAGCGCAAAATTGCCACCGACCATATCGCAATGCACAGCCGCTTTCATACGTCTTACGATTTCGGGATGCTCTGCAAAGTATGCGAGAGTGCCGTTGATTTCAGGAGGCCAAATAAATCTGATGGTGCGGCGCGGGCGTTCTATTTCGCCGCGCTTGATCAAAGTTGTCAAGGTGCGAGCGACTTCTAAAATCGCCGCCGCGCCCGATGCATTGTCATTTGCGCCAGGTTTTTGATGACAGAGATGACAGGAAAAAACAATCTCTTCATCCGCAGCATCTGTGCCGCTAATCACTGCCGTTACCACATCGTATTTGCCAGGCTTCATTTCCGCTTTCACGATGGCGCGAAGCCTGATTTGTTCGCCGCGCGCCAGTCTCTCTTTGAACTCGCGGGCGCGCCGCAATGAAATCATAAAGGCGAATTTGTTACGGGCGTTGTAAGGCGAAAGGTGTCCCCAACGAACATTATCAACATAATCGCCAGACCAACCCGTCACTTGATTCTGTTGGAAGCTCAAGACGCCAGCCGCGCCACGATCTTCGCAAGCCATTTTGTGTGCTGCGGCAACATTGCCTCCGGCAAGCACCATCTTGCCCTTCACGTCTTTGCCTTCGTAATCACTTGCCGACGTGCCAGACCCCACATCAACGAGGGCGGCAGTTACATCAGCGGTTTGCGAATAATCGGCAAGCGCGACATGCATCTCTTCATAATCGGCTATTTTCGATTTGTGCGGCTCCATTTCCCAAAGCGTGGCGCTTTCGGCTTCCCAACCCGGCGTTGATTGCAGCGTGTGATAGGTCTTTTCGCCATCGGCAACGAAACGCTCAATTTTGATTTGCTCAAGCCCGTACTCTTTCGCTTTCGCGGCGACGAATTCAGCAGCCGACGAAAACCCCGAAGACGCTTGCACGCGATGGAACCGCGCAAGTTGCGTCACTGTATCTTTGGCTACAAGACCGTTCATCTCTGCGCCAAGCACAGCGATTTCTTTGTCCGTTAGCAAAGGCGTTTTGGTAAATTGATGATCGGTTGTTTGTTGGTTTGCCGAAGCCTTGAAAAGTTGCAGTTGTATAAGAAAAATCGAAAGAATTAGGAGAGCGATAATTTTTTTCATCGGGGGAAGCCTCTTAAGCAGTAGGCAGTAAGCAGTAAGCAGTAGGCAGTTGAAATAGCAGGCAATCGAAAGAGAAGATAGATAATTGAGTAAACAGCAAGCGATATTTTACCCCTCTCTCGCTTACTGCCTACTGCTTACTGCTTACTGCTTACTCTGTTTTAACGCGGCGCAATTTTGGCGCAATCGCCATCACGCTCGCGTAAGCGTAACCAAAAAAATAGATCAGCAAAAATGGAATCGTTCCGAAAATCTGGCTTTTAATCGCGTACCAAATCGTGAATATGAAATAGAGCGCGAAGACAATTTCAAGCCAGGGCAAAGACCAGCGCCGCGCCGCATAATTCTTCTTGACCCAACTCTTATCTTTACCCTCTTCGATACGATACTTGGGTGTTCGCACAAACTCAGACTTGTGACCGATCAACGCTTCAAACACCGCGCGGGCGTTAGAGAAAGTCAGCGCAATCCCCATGCTCATAGCAAACGGAATGTATTTCAAGAGTCGCTTCCAGCTGGTCGGATGCAGATAAATTTGCGGCACTAAAAAGTACGCGATAACCGAGACGGTTGAAAAAGTCAGGATCGGCAAATCGAGAACGAAGAGATGAAAAAGACCTTGATTGTAGCGCACAATCAGGATCGGCAAGTTGACCAACGCAAGAATGATAACCAGAGGCGCAGCCAGATTACCTGTCAAGCGGAAGAACTGTTCGAATTTGACTTGCAACGATAAACGAGGATCTTTCCGAATACGCTTCATCAACTTGATGCCGACTTGCACAACGCCTTTCGCCCAACGTTTCTGCTGCGATTTGAAAGCGTTGATGTCAACAGGCAGTTCTGCCGGCACGTCTTCGTCCATCAAATAAACGAAATGCCAGCCCATCAACTGAGCGCGATACGAGAGGTCTGTGTCTTCTGCGAGGGTGTCGTGTTGCCAGCCACCTGACCATTCGATGGCTTCGCGTCGCCACATTCCGGCTGTGCCGTTGAAGTTAAAGAAACCGCCGCAGCGGTTGCGCGCCGTCTGTTCGATGACGAAATGCGCGTCGAGCATAATGGATTGCACTTTGGTGAGCAACGAATAATCGGCGTTGAGATGGCTCCAACGCATCTGCACCATGCCGACGCGCTCCTCCGTGAAGAAATCAACCATCTTGCGAGCGCAATCGGGATGCGGCACAAAGTCCGCATCAAATATCAAAATCAGTTCGCCTGATGATTTCTTTAAACCTTCTTCAAGCGCGCCTGCCTTGTAGCCTGAGCGGTTGGCGCGATGATGATAAACAATGTCGAAGCCTTGATCGAAATACTTCTTCACAGCGCTTTGCGCAATCTCCACAGTGTCGTCCGTCGAATCATCAAGAACTTGAATTTCGAGCAAGCCGCGCGGGTAATCAATCTTCGTGACGGCTTCAATCAAGCGCTCCGAAACATACATTTCGTTGTAGAGCGGAAGTTGAACGGTGATGCGTGGCAGGCGATCATCTGAAAAACGCGCTTTCGGTTGCGGTGGATATTTTTTATAACGCAGGAAAAGATAGATCATTCGAAAGCGATACACACCATAGCAAGAGAGCAATCCGAGAATGCCAAAATAGATAATCATCAAATAATTATCCAAAGCATCATTGAGATTGAGATAGCTGATATTGCCTGCAGGATAGGCGCCACCGTTACTTTCCATGGAAGCGATCATTTTATCTACAGCGACATTGCCCGTCGGTCTGGTTTCAAGTGCGAGCAATTCTGTTTCTGTAAGCATGCCTGCTTCTAACGTGACATTGCCGAGGATGAGTTCGATGTTTTGCGCTTGAGAGATGAGCGTATATTTGCCCGGTTCAAGAGTATCGAATACGAATTTGCCCTGGTCATTGGCTATGGCGTTGGTCTCTTGCTCTGTCGCTTGATTGCGAGCAACGACCGTCAAGCCATACATAATATACCCACGCGGGTCCTTGATTTCGCCGCGCAGCGAACCCGTGGTTGCCGCTACAGCAGCGATTGATAAAAGAGAAATCAATAAAATCGCGTTCAATAATTTCATAATAAATTTTCTATACAAAAAACCGGGCGTTGGATGTTACTGGTAACCAGATTGTTGTATGAGTCAAGCCGAAAGTATAGGGGCGCGAGACAGGGATTTCAAGACCTTCTCGGGTGCTTGCCTTACAGCCATGAAAGCCTTATTCTAGGCGCTAATCTAATATTTTTTTTGAGTTGCTTTGCGCTCTCACACTCAATAACACCTGGCGCGACTTGCTTAACGGCTCAGGCTCAAAAAAACCGCGGAGGCTTGATGAACAAATCAAAACAACTCTTTATCGTTCTCTTCTGGATAAGTGCCCTTGTCTTTCTGTCTTTGTCAGGGTCAAGCACGCAGACCAAGAGAACTCTGTCGCAGAAGACCGTGGAGCCTTCGCGTCGAATCGTTGCGCCGAAAATTTGGGATGCCAAGGCGTTAGCCAACTGGGCTACGCCGATTAACGGTGTAAATGCAACGCCAAATTATCTCAGCGAAGACGAATACTATGCAGCGCCTGTTGATAATCTGCGAACCTATGCGGTCTATCATCCCGACTACGAGCCGAAAGGTTATCAAGAGTGGGTAAAGAAGCAAGGCGCGCAGCCCTTAATTGAACCTGAAAAACTCAAGACCGAAAGAGATTGGATAGAAGCGGGTCGCCGCGTTTTTGAAGAGTTTGATGTGCCGGTTGTGCGAACCAGTGATCCTCGCGTTTTTGCCTACCTGCAAGACCGCTTGGCGATGAAACGAGACGGTAACGTCACCAAAGAGGGCGTGATTGCTGGTGTTCGATGGGTCGTGGAAAAAAACGGGGAGGTCAAGTTGGCATTATCCGAGTGTGCGGCTTGTCATACACGCTTGATGGATGACGGCTCAGTCATTCGCGGCGCACAGGGCAATCTCAACTTGGGCTCTCAAATCATCGGCTACCTGGTTGAAGGCTTCGCAAAGAACAATGAAAAATTGGGCGTATCGTTGGCACAAAGCGAATATGGCGCTTATGGCGTGCCTTGGATTAAAGACGATATTCACGAGCGCTTCAAAAAAATGAGCGAAGAAGAGATCGGCACTGTCGATGGCCCGCCGCTTCCCGGCACGTTTCCCAGATTCAATGGCAGCCCTTACTACATCACGAAAATTCCAGACCTCATAGGCGTCAAAGACCGTCGCTATCTTGACCATACGGGAACCCATCTGAACCGCGGTTCCAAAGACATCGCCCGTTACGGCGCATTGGTGGGGTATGCGGAAGACGGTGCCATCGGTCATTATAAATTCCTTACAGAGGAACAGCGTCGTTTGTCATTTCGTCTGAGCGATGAAGCTCTCTATGCGCTTGGCAAATATATCTATGCGCTAGAGCCGCCGCCAAATCCCAACAAACCCAACTCGCTCACAGCGCGAGGCAAAAAGGTCTTTGAGCAGGAAGGTTGCACCATGTGTCACGCGCCGCCACACTACACCAACAATATGCTTATGCCAGTTGACGGATTCACACCCCCCAAAGATGATCCGGCAACTGAGCGACTCCACATTCTGCGAGGCGTTCGCCTCGGAACCGATCCAAATCTGGCTTTGAAGACGCGAAAAGGAACAGGCTATTACAAAGTTCCTTCGCTCAAAGGGCTTTGGTATCGCAGCTTACTTGAGCATTCGGGGTCCATCGCTTCTCTTGAAGATTGGTTGGGTAAAAAGCGCTTGCGAGATGATTACGAGCCAAGCGGCTGGAAAGGTCCTGGCATAAAAACACGCGCCGTGAAGGGACACGAATTCGGGCTTGAGCTTTCAATAGCAGATAAAAATGCACTCATCGCGTTTCTAAAAACTCTTTAGCCAGTAGGCAGTAAGCAGTAGGCAGTAGGCAGTTAAGAATTCAAATTGGCTGTTATGAATGAACCGTCAAACTAACAATAACGATAATTTTTAGTTTCCCATATTTACTGCCTACTGCTTACTGCCTACTATTAGAACCGCACAACAGTGTCGGGTCCTCCTTCTATATGAACCGTGTCAATGAAGCGTACGCTCTTAGTTTTGGCTGTGGACATAATGATTGACGACGTGCGAACCCCTGCGCCAAAGAAACGCACGCCTTTCAGAATCGTTCCATCGGTCACGCCTGAGGCGGCGAAGACGATGCTTTTGCCCGGCGCTAAATCGTCCGTGTCGTAAATTCGATAAGGGTCGGTGATACCCATCGCTTCCATTCTTTCAACCGCGTCTTCGGCAATCCTGCTGCGGTCTTCCAGGTCTTCGAGTTGTTCTTTCAAAACAAAGCGCGCCAGTATCTGTCCGTTTAAACATTTCATCGCCGCAGCCGTCAACACGCCTTCAGGCGCGCCGCCCGTCCCCATAACCGCGTGAACACCCGAGCCAGCAACGGCGGCAGAAATGCCCGCCGACAAATCGCCATCCGAGATCAGCTTGATTCTTGCACCCGCTTCGCGAATGTCGGCGATGAGTTTTTTGTGACGAGGACGCTCCAGCACGATGACAACCAAATCTTCAATATCGCGGTTGAGTCTTCGGGCAATTGCTTTCAAGTTGTCTTTGACAGGCGCGTCCAAATCCACAGCGCCTTTCGACGAAGGCCCGACGATAAGTTTCTGCATATACAAATCGGGCGCATGAAGAAGTCCTCCTCTTTCGGCGCAAGCCATCACGGCGATGGCGTTGGATGAACCCGTGGCGCAAAGATTCGTACCTTCGAGCGGGTCAACGGCTATGTCAACTTCAGGGTAGTTTTCAGGATCTTCAATTCCTTCTTTATAACCCAGCCCGAGTTTCTCGCCAATGTAGAGCATAGGCGCTTCGTCGCGTTCGCCTTCACCGATAACGATCTCGCCGCGCATCGGCACGGTATCCATAATCTTCCGCATCGCTTCTACGGCAACGTGGTCAGAGTATTTGCGGTCGCCTCGCCCCATGGTTTTGGCAGATTCAACGGCGGCTTCTTCAACGATGCGAAGGAAATCAAGTCCCAGATCTTGTTCCAGCTTTCGCTCCATAATTTGTTCCTCCTTATTTAGTGCGATAGAAATCCGACAAGACGGATTCAAAAAATGATTCCTGGCGACGCTTTTCAAGCGCGGCTCAGTTTATCAATCTTTCATTGTCGCGACAATCTGAGTTGCCATCGCATAAAAGAAATCTCCTTGCGAAAAGCTCAACCATTCCGATTTTTCTGAGCCAGCCAATTGCTTCACAAAAAAATGTGAGAATTCCTGCACTGTTTCTCCTGCTTTTTCCGTCAGTAGTTAATAGAGGGCTCCGATTCCCTTTTTCGTACTACTCGAAATTAACTGCTCGTCAATGTTGCAGACCGAGCAAGTTGGGAATTTACTTTTCCGGAGCCTCATTATGCTGAAAAGAACATCTTCACTTTGGGTTTGTTTCTTGAGTTTTGCGCCTGTTTTCTGTCTGCTCGCAACTGCGACGGGCGATGCCAACGAAACCTTGTTTACCTTACAATCAACCCCACAGGTCGCGACCCTCGCCATCAATGAATATTTAGCCGACCCGCCCGATACCATCGCAGGTGACGCAAACGGCGACGGTACGCGGAGCGCTTCGCAAGATGAATTCGTGGAGTTGGTAAACTATGGCTTGCTTCCACTCAACATCGGTGGCTTTACCATCAGCGATGAAGATGCAAGTAGATTTACGTTTCCATCCGGCACAATTGTCCCCGCAGGCGATGCGGCTGTGGTCTTTGGTGGTGGCACGCCCACAGGCTCTTTCGGCAATGGGACGGTGAATGGATTGGTGTTTCGTGTTGGGGGTGGGGGGTTATCTCTCGCCAACAGCGCAGACTCTATCATCATAAAAGACAATTTAGGAACGGAAATCGCTCGGCGAGATTATCCTTCCGCAGACGGCTCGGCGAATCAATCCATCACGCGAAGCCCGGATATTTCGGGCGGCTTCGTTCGCCATTCGCTGGCGACAGGCAGCAATGGCACGCTCTTTTCGCCGGGTACACGAATCAATGGCACGGCTTTTAGCGACGGGCCGCGTCTGATGCAAATCAGTCCCGATCAAGTTCTGCAAAGCAATTCGCCGTTTGACCTCGAGGTGATCGGAATCAATTTTGACCCCGGTGCCCTTGTATTAATAGATTTCAACCCTGTGCCTACAAATTTCATCGGCAACACAAATTTGACGGCAACGATTTCCGCAAGCATTGCGTCAACAGCCGGCAATCATCGCGTTGAAGTAATCAATTCCGATGGCAACCATTCAAACGCTTTGACTCTGACGATTATCGCGCCTCCTCCTGTTTTACAGGGGCTGCGCCCTATGTTTGTTGAGCTTGGCAGCGGACCCTTCACTTTAGTTTTGCAAGGCGAACATTTCACGCCTTTATCAAAAGTGTTGATCGAAGGCACGACCGTCACAACATTCTTCAACAATGCGCGCGAACTCATAGCGACTGTACCTTTGTCAGTTACCAACACGCTCGGCAGTCGTCGCGTTCGCGTTCGCAACGGAGACGGACAGCTATCAAACGAGTCGGCTTTTGAAGTCGTACCGAAAAGCCCGCGCCTCAATTCGCTCAATCCTTCGCAAGCAATCGCCGGAAGCCCTGCATTCATCTTGACACTCGCCGGTGCAAATTTCAGTACCAGTTCAAACGTGTTGTTCAACCAAACGCCGCTTGCGACGAAGTTCATTTCGTCCGCGTCCTTAATTGCCGAGGTGCCTGCGTCGCTCATCACCGACATTGGATTGAAGCCTGTGACAGTGCAAAGCAATGAGGGCGGGATTTCAAACGAAATCGCCTTTCGCGTCTTTGCCATTGCTCCGTTACTCAGTACGGTTGCGCCAGATTCGACAATCGAAGGAAGCGGCGAACAGATGCTGGTACTTGTCGGGGAGAGATTCAAAAAAGGTGCTATTGTTCGCGCCCTTAGAAATTCGCAACTCACCCCTCCACTCGATGCCACATTCATTTCCAGTGAACGAATCGAAGCGAAACTTCCCGCCTCGCTCCTTCAAACACCGGACAATCTTTTGATACGGGTCGAAAATCCCGACTTCGGATTTTCAAACGAATTCGTCTTCAAAGTCTTCATCAAAGACCCGCTGGTTATTAACGAATACCTGGCAGACCCGCCAGATGGCAATGCAGGGGACGCCAACGGCGATGGCACACGCAGCACTTCTCAAGATGAGTTTGTTGAAATCGTCAATCGCACAAGCCAGGCAATAGATATTTCGGGCTATAAACTCTTTGACGCGGACGCCATGCGGCACGTCTTCGCGCCTTTGACCATCGTCCCGCCGTTTGAAGCCGTCGTCGTTTTCGGCGGCGGCAGACCACAAGGCAAATTCGGCAACGCTTTCGAGAATCGCTTAGTCTTCACTGCCTCATCGGGCGGACTTTCCTTCAACAACGGTGGCGACACGATCAAGCTCGAAGACGCAACCGGGCGTACAATCCAAGAGATTAAATTCGGCACCTCCGAAGGAAATGCCAGCGAATCTATCAACCGCGATCCAGATGGCGATGGCGCGCTCTTCACAACCCATCAAAGAGTGACCGGAACAGATAAAAAGTTTTCGCCGGGCGCAAAAGCTACAGGCGAACCATTCACCATCAAGCCCGCCATCAACGCTCTTTCACCGGCGAGCATACACGCCCGTTCCGCAACTTTTTCGCTTATTATTTCAGGGACAAATTTCCAACCCGGCGCGGTCGTCAGTTTCGGGCAGACCATGCTTGCGACGGTTTATCAGTCAGAGACAGAGCTTGAAGCGAGAGTGGGCGCAGAGCTTTTGATGGAAGGCGGAGTATTTGAAATTCGCGTGAAAAACCCCAGAGGCGAAACCTCAGGCAACGTGAAGTTTTTAATCTTTGACGACCCGCCAGGCATCGCTTCCATCAATCCTAAGAAGACCGGGACAGGGGCAGAAAATCTTGAGATCACTATTCAAGGCGAAAGATTTCAGCGCGGCGCTGTGGTGACGATTGCGAACGAAAAGGTAGCAACAAAATTTATTCAAGCCGCTGACTCAACGAGTTCGCTACTTGCCATCGCTCCTGAAAAATTCTTCACAGCCGCCGCCAATTTAGAACTCCGCGTCATCAACGAAGATGCAAACGTATCGAACGCGATGACGCTCACGGTTGAAAACGGGCCGCTGGTTACGCGCATCTCGCGGACAAAATTCAAAGCGGGAAGAGGCGCAGTTGAAATAAACTTTTCAGGCGTTGCGTTTAACTCCAGCATTGTTTTGTTTGTGGATGACAAATCCGTGCCGACTACTTTTGTAAACGAGACCTCTTTTACTGCGCGCATTCCTGCGGAGATGACAAACGTTGCGGGGCAATTGACGATTCAAGCGCGTCACACGGATGGCGGCAGATCGAATAAAATAAAAATCAAAGTGGTTGAGTAAAGGGTTACGGATGAATCCTTCGATTAAAATACCTGAAGGAAATCAGGTGTCTGTGTTTGAAAGTGTATTCACCACAGAGACGCAAAGAACCCAGAGGTTACACAGAGAGTGTTGATAAAACTCTGCGTAACCTCTGCGCTTTCTGCGGTGGATACCTGTTTCGTTCCCGTTAAAGCGATTGACTGGTCAAACCTTATATTTGTTTAGTGTTCTTTGTGAAAACCGCAACCCTGCGTGTAAAGAAATTTATATGCGCGAAAGAGTCAAACTGCCTGACACGGAAGACATACGAAGACGGCGCGAGCCATCGCCCAGTCGTCCTTTTGCGGAATTGCGCGGACCATACTTCTCTTTTTGAACTTCAAGCGGAAAGTCTGTCTTCAAAGAACCGCTCATCGTTGACATATCAACATCTGCATCAATGTTGCCGGGCAATCTTACATTGACGCTGCCGCTGACGGATGAAAATTTCATGTCGTTGTTGCCCGAAAGTTTTTGAATTTCGACCTCGACACTGCCGCTAACAGAAGTGGCATTGACCGAGCCTGACACGTCTTTGACTCTGACTTGGCCGCTGACGCTGGAAGCATGGACGGAGCCTGTCACGCCTTGTATTTCAACTTCGCCGCTCACTGAGCTAATCCCTTCGAAGTCGTAACTGAGGGAACGCGGCACCTGAACTTTGAAATTGATGCTGGCGTTGCAATTACAGTTTTTCGGATAGCGCACACGCACATCTACGCGATTGCCGCTGCTCAAATCTTCCACGTCAATTTTGTCGCGGTCTTGTCCTTCTTTGGTTGCGGTCACAAGTATGGCGTTGCCGTCATAACCTGTCATAATAATATCGCCGGAAATGTTGCCGATTTTTATTT
This sequence comes from Acidobacteriota bacterium, assembly GCA_031389065.1. GTDB lineage: Bacteria > Acidobacteriota > Blastocatellia > UBA7656 > UBA7656 > JACQDB01. The sequence continues at coordinate 47,039 of JANMSG010001169.1, forward strand.
GACCACCGGAATTTAACGTATATGATTTTTGAAAATCCTGAGCGGTAGCCGATGCCACACAAAACAGCGCGATCAGCGCAAAAGTCACACCAAGCAATGTTTTTTTCATGATTTCTTTTAGCTCCTTTTTGAAATGTTTGTTACGCCGAGTGAGTGGCAACAAATCAAAAAAGGTTGCAATCTTTTTTAGAATTCTGCGAGGCAGGTTGACGCGCACTTGATTGGGTTTCAGAATGCTTGACTGAATTTGGAGAAAGTTAATGTTCAAACGAATAATGATCGCGCTTGTTTTATCGCTGGTTGTCGCTTGTGGTGGGAATGCGCCGAAGCAAAAACCGAAACCCTCAGAGCCTTACATTATTATTTCATCGATAGCTGATCCTACGGCCAACAGCTATAAGCTGATGATTAAAGTTGATCCGCCGATCACGGAAGAGAATGTTAAAAAAGCGGCTGAAATAGCGATTGAAAAGAATAAAGGTCAATTCCAAACCGTCATCGTCAATTCATACACAACAAACAATATGAACAGCACACCATACGCCATATCTCGATACGACAGCAGCGGAGTAACCCATCAATTCAATTCGCAGGTTGCGCCGCAAAAAATACCGACACATTGATCATGAGGAGACTCACGAATGAAGAAATCGAAGAGAGATCAAGCGCTTAAAGAAATTCGATGCACCTGCTGTGTGCATCAGCGGACGTATCAATTGAAGTGGATTTCATCCTTGCAGAAAAATTAGCGCACTGATTTTGAAGAAACAAAATAAAAGGAATCGCATAAAATTTATCCATCCGCTATAAGGTAGTCTTCAAGTAAGAGGGTAGAAAACTCGCACTTATAATATAAGAGGTGGTGAGATGGATCAAAAGCCGGGCGATTTTTTCATAGGAGTTATTAACTTCTTCGCTATCATGTTACCGGGCGCATTGCTATGCTTTTTTAGCATAGGCATCTTCCAAGCTTACTATTCTGCCCGACAAGACATCTTTGGTTCAATTGAGCTAAAAGAGTCGCATGGATGGGTTATATTTATCTTCGCCTCTTACATTCTAGGCCAATTCATATTTCTCTTGGGGTCTCCACTCGATAGACTTTACGACCTCACACGTAAAATCGCCCTTGGCAGAGAAACTGAACTCAAATGGGAATTGTTTAAAGATATTGCAACCCAGTTTCAGGGGGCTAACTATGAATGGCTGAAAAGAGAATGGCTGAAAAACGAACGATTATATCAATGCGCTTCCCTCATTAGGAAAGAAAAGTTCAAAGAGGAAAAAGCAGAAATCGTAAATACCTTTCAATGGGCTAAGGCAAGAATCCAATTGCTCTATCCAAACGCCGTAGTCGAAATTCATCGTCTGGAAGCAGATCAAAAATTTTTCCGCAGCTTAATCATTGTCCTTTTTTTCATCGTTCTGCTTTTAATTTTTGTTTATAAACCCAAATGGTTTGAGCTGATACTCTGTTT
>JANMSG010000006.1:0-4504 GCA_031389065.1 Acidobacteriota bacterium
GGATCAGTCCTTGAAGCGCGGTAGTGATCGTGCCATTACGGACAAATGGGTTACTCCGCAGGTGGTCACTAATCTAACAGTAACCCCTGTTGGCAACTTTCCTCAACAGGTGAAATTTGATGGCACGGATCTGTGGATAGCCAATTCCGGCAGTGGCACGGTGACGAGAGTCAACCCGGGAGATGGCAAAGTGCTCGGTACCTGGACAGGGGCAACCACTGCTGTAGGCATCGTCTGTGCGATGGGCAGGATTTTCATCACCGGAGCGACCACCCCTGGCAGCCTCTATATGATTGACCCGATGCAACTGCCAGGACCCGTCACCACCTTAAGCAGCAATCTGGGGGCGGAACCTTTCGGCATCGCCTTCGATGGGTTGCGACTCTGGACGGCAAATACAGGTTCTGTTTCCATCGTGACCCTCAGCCCGACAACCGTGGTGACGACGGTTTCAACAGGATTCAATGTTCCTTTGGGGATGTTCTATGATGGGTCAAACATCTGGGTGACTGACCTCGGTGATGCGATGATCAAAAAACTCGACACCAGTGGTACGATTCTACAATCGATTACGGTAGGCAGTAGTCCATATTTTCCAGTCTTTGATGGCACCAACATCTGGGTACCGAACCAGAGCTCGGACTCTGTGACCGTAGTGCGCGTCAAAGATGCAACGGGCAACCCCTTGGCAACTCCCTTTGTGCTGGCAACGCTGACCGACAATGGATTGAATAGTCCTCAAAGCATTACCTTTGATGGCGAGCGCATACTGGTGACCAACAATGGCAACAATAGCGTTTCGATGTGGAAAGCGGCAGACCTGACCTCGTTTGGCAATTTTGCAACAGGCGCGAACACAAGCCCAGTCGGCGCGTGCAGCGATGGGCTGAATTTCTGGATTACCTTGAATGGTACGGATAAGCTGGCGCGCTTCTGAGGCTTGATTCATTTTGTTATGGAAGACGAGGCAGGCGCGCCTGATTGCGATAATGACTTGGGCATCAGGCGCTCAGGAAGAGCATCCTTAGCTTTCTCCTACACGACGCTTCCTGCTCTGGAGGCTGTGCATAAGTCTTCCATTAGATTTGCTCCTTCAATCGCCGGGCTGCTCGCGATACACAAACCCGGCTGAAAGGGTGGGCTTTTTTTTCTTCAACCTTGATGGTTAAAAAGTGTAGGCGTATGATGGCAGCGGTTTTATCGTTCGCACTTCATGTAAGCTTGATTTTTATTCAAGAGTAGAAGGGCGGCGTATCGTAAAACTGAACGCCAGGAGGAAATGATGGCAAAAGGCAAGGGCAGTCAAAAGAAAGAGACCAAGAAGCCGAAGAAGGACTCGGCAAAGAACGCTGCGAAGGATTCCAAGAAGAAATAGCCGAACCCTTCGCATCCGATCAGTCGCCGTCTACCGCCTTTTATTCGGGCGTCGAAAGACTCTGCGATCAAACGGCTGGTGCCCAACTACTGGGTGGAGCCGAGGGCGCACGCCCGCTGATGCGAGGCGCTAAATACCTCCTGGGTAAACTCCGATGAAAAATATCTCTAGTGGGCGCAGCGACGAGTTGCTGTTTGCTGAAGCGCCGTACCGTTCAACCAATGCTGGAAAGGGTTCCCGATGAAGCTTCAAAAATTGGTTCTCTGCTTACTTCTCCTTTTCTGCCTACTTGCGCCGGTTCATCCAAAAACGGCTGTTACCACCCAACACTTCCTCTACGTTGCCTCGCCCGGCATTCGCAATTACGTTGAATTCGGCGGCGTTGGCATTCTGGTCTTTGATATTGACGCGGGCTACAAATTTGTCAAGCGCATACCGACCTGGGATGTGCCTACAGGCAAAGCGGCAGAAAACGTCAAAGGGGTGGTAGCCAATGCCCAGACCGCGAAAATTTATGTGAGCACGCCAAAACGCATTGCGGCCTTCGATCTACTGAGTGAAAAGAAAGTTTGGGACAAAGAATTTGAGGGCGGTTGCGACCGTATGGCGCTTTCGCCTGATGGACGGACGATGTACGTGCCCTCATTTGAGGGGCCACATTGGCTGGTGATCAATGCCTTGACGGGTGAGGTACTCAAAAAGCTTGTGGTCAATTCGGCGGCTCACAACACGATCTATTCGCTCGACGGTCAGCAGGCTTATCTGGCGGGCTTGAAATCACCACTCCTGCGTGTGACCGATACCAAGACGCACGAGGTGGCCAAAGAGATCGGTCCTTTCAGCAATGTCATTCGTCCCTTCACAATTAACCGCGCGCAGACGCTCTGCTACGTGAATATCAACGGATTGCTGGGCTTTGAAATCGGCGATTTGAAAACCGGCAAGATGTTACAACGCATCGAGGTGCAAGGCGTCGAGCAAGGCCCGGTCAAGCGCCACGGCTGTCCGTCACATGGCATCGGGTTGACACCGGACGAGAAAGAAATCTGGCTTTGTGACGGGCACAACGAGATGCTCCACATCTTCGATAACACAGTGATGCCGCCCAAACAGATTAAGAGCATCAAGTTGCGCGAACAGCCCGGCTGGATCACCTTCAGTTTGGATGGGAAACACGCCTGGCCTTCGACGGGCGAGATCATAGATGTGAAGAGCAAACGCATCATCACAGTGCTGTCAGACGAGACGGGCAAACAGGTACACAGCGAAAAGATCGTGCAGATTGATTTCGCCAATGGCAAGCCGCTGCGCACAGGCGATCAATTCGGGCTGGGGCGTAGACGCTAGACAAAATCGGCGACCAACGCACGGATCTTCATTTCTTGCGAACCCAATTCTTGTTGAGGTTGGCGCCCTGATCCCAACTTTTCCGTCTGGCTAAAAGCCGTTTGCGGAATGCTTACGCAAATGATTGTGGCGACGAACAACGCGAAAATGATTTTGGCTGCTTTCATGATTTTCCCAGTTTTCAAAATCCCCGTCCTCTGTTTAGACCGGCTCAGGCATCAGTCAAATCTCTATTCGCGATTATACTCTTAACTCAAGAGATCGCCATCTGGCACTCCGCTTTTCCTACTCTCCTATTCATCTAATGGTTTTCATGGGTTCATATTGTTTCAACTAAAATAGTAGTTGACATATAGACAGTTGATATATAAACTAACCGGCAATTATGAAATTAGAACAAGAACTAAAGCTGGCGCAGCCTATTCTCAGCACCCATCATGAACTCCTGCTGAGTATCATCAGGACTGCTTCTCTCGTTCAAAAGCGGTCTGACATCTTCTTTTCTCAGTTCGGAATTACCGATGCTCAATTCAACATCTTGATGGTCTTGAAATATAACGGCGGCGTTCAAGTCAGTCAGCAAGACCTGAGCGCAAGGTTGGTTGTTCACAAGTCCAATGTCGTTGGTCTTTTGGATCGCCTGGAAAGTAGTGGCTTGCTCAGTAGGAAATCCGACGCCCGCGACAGGCGACTTAATCAGATCGTCCTTACGCCAAAGGGTAAGAAGCTGGTCGAGCGCGTCGAGGGCGCTTATTTCGATGAAATTGACAGATTGATGAGCGCCCTCAGCGCCGAAGAAACGAGGGCCGCCATCGCCGCGCTCGATCAGCTTCGCGAATACGTGCTGAAGCAGCAGTGATTCACCAATGGGGCTGAGGGTGTTTTTCACGGGAGGTAAAGAATGGTTGTATCTATGGTGGTTATCGGTGTAGCGGTTTTGATGATCCTGGTTGAGATCACACGCCCGGGTCGGGGCTGGCCACAGGTCAGTGGCTGGTGGTATCGTGCTGCGTTGTTAAATGGAGCCCAACTTGCCATGGTTTTCATTTTTGGCGTGGTCTGGGAGGGATGGCTGATTCAACACCGCTTGTTCTCCACGGACAGCCTTGGTGGGATAGGTGGCGGGGTAATCGGTTATCTGGCAATCACCTTCGTATATTACTGGTGGCATCGCTGGCGCCACGAATTCGCTTTTCTCTGGCGCTGGTTTCATCAGGTTCACCATAGCCCACAACGCATAGAGATCATCACCAGTTTCTACAAGCACCCATTCGAACTTTTCGCCAATGGCTTGCTATCAAGCTTCGTTTTATATGTGCTGGTCGGTCTGGGACCGACCGCTGTAGCAAATGTTGTATTGATTAGCGGGTTGGCAGAGCTGTTCTATCATTGGAACGTGAAGACCCCCCGCTGGCTAGGCTACATCATCCAGCGTCCTGAAAGCCACTGTGTACACCATCAGGAGAGTCTGCACTGGTACAACTTTTCCGATCTACCTGTGTGGGACATGCTTTTCGGCACCTTCTACAATCCGAATGACTGGCAGTTGCATTGCGGCATGGGTGTTGACAATGAGACGCGCCTCACAGAGATGTTGAAAGGTAGGGATCTCAGGAAGCGCGCCGCGCTGAGGGGGTCTTTATGAAGATAGCTGCTACCGCGCTGTTAGTAATCGGTCTGATGCAGATGGCTGGCGACTTTTTACATTGTCCATTACTGAAAGGGCTAGGCGCTGCGACGGCGGCATCCCCTGCACCCAAGGTGTTTTGTGCCGTGCGCGGA
>JANMSG010000017.1:0-4205 GCA_031389065.1 Acidobacteriota bacterium
TTCATGATCCGCTCCTTGAGTTCCTTACCCACTTTGAAAAATGGACTCTTCTTGGGTTTTACGGTTACAACTTCCCCGGTCTTGGGGTTGCGGCATCGCGGGCATTGTATTCTCGGTTTTCGAAGCTACCGAAACCGCGAACCTCAATCCTGTCACCAGAGATTGAGCCGCGAAATTATATTCAACTCCAGGGTGCCCACGCCGCGCAGGGTCCGAACGTGTCTCGCGATGGCGACACGTCCAGTATTGCCTTCCTTGGCCCGCACGTACCCCTGTCAACGCTTCGCCGCCTCCTCGCGGAAAGCCGACGCATGACTCGGGGCCGGTGTGGTTCGCTACTCCTTCACCGTACGACTCTTTCATTCGCTACACCTCGCCGCTTTGACCGGCGCTTTCGGGACATTATATAATACTACCGTCTATATAATACACTTTCCCCGGAACTCGGAAAGTCATTGACACATTCCAGGGTTGTAAACCGGACCCATCGGAATTTCCGAAGTCCGCTTACTGGGAGTCGCTTAATGAAACGGGTCGCAGAGTGTAAAAGCCCAAGTACCGGCTTGCACGCATTTTATTCTTGCAGATAAGGTTGCTACTCAGACTCTAAAATTATCATGATATCATTTAACTAATTCTTCAAGCGTATCCGAGAGACGAGTCATGTCATGCTCGTTCAAATGTATATGTGGAGCGAAACGTAGAGCATTACCACGCTGACTTATATATATATTTTTCGCTTTTAAGTCGGTAACCAGATTTCCCGTATAATGCTTAGGTAAAAGTGCACCAAGTATGTGTGGACACTGTTCCGATTTATTCGGCAACTGGAATCCAAGTCGATCAAGATGAACGCCTATTCTACTATTTATTGCTGAAAGTGACTCAGCGATGTGTTTCACTCCCCATACTTTTATCTGCTCTAATGCAGCAATTGCGCCTGGAAGGATTGTGGTTGTACATTTTTCCCCTACGTCAAACCTACGCGCGCCGGGCATATATGTATCTGAATAGTTGACCAATGCCGTAAAATCTTCTGCGTTTTGGCGTGCAAGCCAGGTTTCTTCTAACGGGCGGGCATCACGCCACTGCTCAGACACATAAAGCAGACCGAACCCGTATGGGCATAGAAGCCACTTGTAACCTGCTGCCACAAGAAAATCCGGTTTAATCTCTTCAATTGACAGAGGCATAGCGGCAAGCGATTGTGTCGCGTCAACAACCAATATGCAATCTGCCAAGCGGCACGCTTTGCTGATTGCTAAAAGATCAATATAGGCGCCGTTTGTCCAATGACAGGTAGATATTGCGACAACTTTTACACCCTTGGTGATTTTATTTAAAATGGCCTTAGTCCAACTGCCATGTTCAGGTGTTGAAACTGTTGTTATGACTGCACCAGTTTCCTGAGCAATTCTTCTCCAAGGCAAAACATTGCTAGGGAATTCTTCTGCTATGACCATAATACGGTCGCCAGATCGCAAATGAGGCTCAACGGCGCGTGCTGCTGTGCTCAAACCGTAACTTGCAGCTGGAACAATTGCGTATCCATCGACGTCGCCGCCGAAAAGTTCCGAAGATAAGCTGCGAATCCGTTCTGCATCATCAAAAAAACTTTCTGGTGTACGTTTCCAAGGGTGGCTTTTTGTGTCACAACCAGACATCAACCGCTTTCGTGATTCATTCAACTGAGGCGAATTATACGCACAATTGAAATAGGCGATTTCATCGGGTATATCGAATAAGTGCCGTTGTGAATTTATGATCGTCATATAACATCCTTTCGTTAATTTTATTGGGGGATCCCCAGTCCGCTATCTTCTTCATTCATCCCTTTCTGCATCCCCATGAGCTGCATCAGGTCGACGCGTATTTTCAATCCTTCCCTGTGGCAACTTTTTTCGACGATCTGTACCTTTTTCATGAATTTATCCTTGTTTTAGAATGTAGCAATCGGCTTATTCAGCTGATTATCTACGTATTTCGAGAGAACGATAACTATTCCGACACCACTGTTAAAATTGTGTGAGACCGCAACTCTGTGCATAATGTAACATATAATTTTGATGAAATAACAGACGCAGTTCTCTATAATTGATACTGCAACAGTTATGATTTTGCTTAACTGTTGCAGGCTAAAAGGTGGAGAATTGTACCTGGTGGAAGGTGGCTAAGTGGAGAATGAGGTGGCAACATGAGAGTACGAGACGGAAAATGTTCTGTGAAAATACCGCGCTACGAGGAAATCGCGAACCGGATTGCTAAACTTGTGAGTGAGGGGGTTTTTCGGTCGGGAGAGAAGGTGCCGTCGGTTCGAAAGCTGAGCAGACAGATGAGTGTCAGCACGAATACGGTATTGGAGGCCTATGGCATGCTGGTGGACCTCCGGGTCATTGAGGCCCGCCCCCAATCGGGATACTACGTCTGCCATCGGCTTCCCGCCATCCCTGACCCGCCAGATGTGATGCGGCCACCACCGAGCCCGACGAACATTGGCCTCAGCGAACTCTCTCTCATGATTATGCGGGACACGCTCAAGCCGGATTTCATCCAACTGGGAGCGGCGATTCCAAGCATGCAGCACCTGCCAGTGGACCAGCTGAATCGCATCCTCGCTGCCGAGACACGCCGTCACGGGCACCAATCTTTTTCCTATATGATCTCACCGGGACTGGAGAGACTTAGGGATCAGATCGCAAAGCGGGCGGTGGACTGCGGCGTCACCCTGAACGCGGGGGAGTTAGTGATCACCTCCGGCTGCGTTGAGGCGGTAAATCTGTCGCTGCGGGCCGTCTGCCGCCCCGGCGACACAATCGTGGTGGAGTCGCCAGTCTATTTCAATTTCCTGTCGATAGCTCGTGAACTGGGGCTGCGCGTTTTGGAGATCCCCTCCACGCCGCGCGAGGGGATCAGCATCGAAGCCTTGCGCTATGCCCTCGAACACAATCAGGTCAAGGCGTGCCTGGTTATCACCAACTTCACCAATCCACTCGGCAGCCTCATGCCCAATGAGAGGAAAAAAGAACTGGTCGATCTGCTAGCGCAGTACGAGATCCCCCTAATCGAAGATGACATCTACGGCGACCTCTCCTTTGCCAACGAGCGCCCAACGGTTGCCAAGTCGTACGACAAAAAGGGACTGGTGATGCTCTGCTCATCAGTCTCCAAAACCCTCGTTCCTGGGTACCGTGTCGGCTGGGTGGCGCCGGGAAAGTTCCAGTCGGAGATCGAACAGCTCAAGCTGATGATGAACATCGCCACCGCTTCGCCTACCCAACTGGCCATCGCTGAATTCCTGGCGTGTGGGGGCTACGATCGTCACCTGCGCACTATCCGCAGGATTTACGCCAAGCAGGTTGCCCTGATGGGTGAGGCGATAGGCAAGCATTTCCCGGAGGGGACCAGGGTGACTCGCCCAGCGGGAGGATTCGTGGTGTGGGTCGAGATGCCGGAACAGGTGAACGCACTGAAGCTATACGAGCTGGCCATCGGGCACCGGATCACGATCGCTCCGGGCCCGCTTTTTTCGGCCTCGGGGAAATATCGGAACAACATCAGGCTGAATGCTGCGTCATGGTCGGAAAAGATTGAACAGGCGGTGCAAACCCTGGGGGAGCTGGCTGCGGGGCTAACTTAGAGGAGTTAGGGACTGTCAAGGAATAACTGTAAAGAGCGGCCTGCCTTTGCCGGCGTTGGGTTTCCATCTGGCGAAGTACCTCTTCCTGGTTTCAGGTGAGCTATTGAGGAAAACCGGGTATACGAGATGATCGAGAGTCACAGAAACTCCCGGAGCCGGCCAAGGGGTTGCAGACAGCTCTCTCAACCCAGATCATCTATGATTTTGCAGGCATCTTGAATGTCTTCAGGAAAGAGATATTTCGGCACAACGTGAACATCGGCGTTTACCCATAGAGCCCAATCTGGAAGCATTTCAATCTGCATGAAGAATTCGTTTTTTCGGATGAGCGAATGCTCGATTCGATGGGTTTGACTTTTCCTGAAAATCTGGATTGGAAGTAGGGCTAAAATTGGGAGTTTGGTAGCTGGCATAAAGCCTCAGCCTGTATGGCTTTGCACAAAATTCAATAGGACTTTAGTGTAGTTTGTTTAGACTTACCAATGATAGCAGAATTATGGATTATGCGGTCTGCGGTGGCGGCAGTGATAACCGGATCGTCGGGATAGTCGTCGACCAGCAGGATCGA
>JANMSG010000038.1:0-1539 GCA_031389065.1 Acidobacteriota bacterium
GAGTCCGTATCGCATCGTCCACTTTGCGACCCACGGGTTGCTCAATAGCGAGCATCCGGAATTGTCCGGACTTGTATTTTCGCTCGTCGATAAGGCAGGTCTCCAGCAAGACGGCTTTCTTCGCCTGCACGAGATCTATAACTTAAAATTGCCTGCTGAGTTGGTTGTCCTGAGCGCCTGTCAGACAGCTTTGGGCAGAGACATTCGCGGCGAAGGACTCATCGGTTTAACCAGAGGATTTATGTATGCAGGAGCGCAAAGAGTGGTAGCCAGTTTGTGGCAGGTAGATGATGTAGCGACGGCGGAGTTGATGAGGAAATTTTATAAAAAGATGCTGCAGGACAAGTTGCAACCGGCGGCGGCGCTGCGTGCTGCGCAACTCGAAATGTTACATACGAAGCGCCGGCAGTCCCCTTACTTCTGGGCAGCATTCGTTTTACAGGGCGAGTGGAAGTAGACGAACCAAAGCGCGATGGAAAACTCTACCTCTAGCAAGAAGGAATATGTTTTAACCGGAGAAGCATTTGCAAAGTTACTTGCCTTTCTGGACGCCGATCCGGAACAGGCTGGCGAGAAATATGAAACGACCCGTCGAATGCTGATAAAGTTTTTTGACTGGCGTGGAGCCCTCCTTCTTGAAGAACTCGCCGATGAAACGCTCAACCGGGTCACCAGAAAGATTGATGAAGGCGATGAGATTCGTGATTTTCTCAACTACTGCTATGGGGTTGCGCGCCTGGTTTTTCTGGAAAGTTTGAAACGACCCGACCGCAAACGCGAGCCCCTTGAAGACCTTGAGCCTATACTGGCAGCGCCCGCGGAAAAGCCGGAGGAGGAGGATCAGCAGTACGAATGTTTTGAAGGCTGTCTGGAATCCTTGCCATCTGAAAGCCGCGAAATCATCACGCAATATTATCAGGATGAGAAGCAGGATAAGATAGATCATCGAAAGAAATTGGCAGAGCGATTGGGCATCCCGCTCAATGCCCTCAGAAGCCGCGCTCAGCGAATGCGTGATCGTTTGGAAAAGTGCGTAAGCCAATGCCTGCAAAAAAAACTTGATTGATACCGACATGGAATTGAAATTTTGCCACTCGTTTATGGACAATCCCAAAAAGACAAGGTTTTATTCTCCAGTGTTGCGATACTTTCAACACTGCCAGAGTGAGTTATGACGGACAAACGATACACTGACGAATTGATTACCAGATTCTTGCTCGGCGAATTGCCCGAAGCGCAACGCGATGCCATCGAAGCCGAGTGCTTTTCCGACGTCGAAACCTTTGAGCAAATCTGTACGGTCGAAAATCAATTGATTGATAATTATGCCCGTCAAAAACTATCGCGCAAAGAAAGCGAGCGATTTGAAGGTTTCTATCTGACTACGCCTGCCCGTCGCCAGAAAGTTGCTTTTGCGGGCTCGCTCAGGCGGGCGACAGCGCAAGTACAAACAGCAGAGCTTCCCCAACAGAAAGAGATAATGCAACGTACGATTCACACGCTCCACGCGACCCTTCGCCTGGGGACTATGGGCCTGGA
>JANMSG010000091.1:0-2238 GCA_031389065.1 Acidobacteriota bacterium
CTGTACTGGCTTGAGCGATCAGCTCGAAGTCTGGCTCTGCAGAAAGAAATCTTTGAATCTTGCGCCGCGCTGGACTTTCATCATCAACGATGACGACGCGGATTTTATTCATCGTTTGATTCCTTTTCGGCAGCGCTCAATGGCTCGCCAATGTGATAAGGCAAAGTGACTTGAATCAGTAAGCCGCCATTGTCGGCATTCTGCAGGTCGAATTTTTGCTTGTCGCCATACAGATGTTTCAATCGCTTGACGGTGTTTGATAAACCAACCCCTTTGGTCAAGATGTTCTGCTCGCCGGCGTGCAAACCGGGTCCATTGTCTTTGATTTGCAGCAACAGCGAGCCATTGTTGCGCGTCGCTTCTACGTCTATATTTACCGCACCGGAAACCGGGTCGGCGGCGTGCTTGATGGAATTTTCAACCAGCGGTTGCAGGATGAGTTTGGGAAGCAGCGCCTCGTGGATTCCTGGTTCGACTGCAAAGGTAACCTTCAAGCGCTCTTCAAAACGTGGGCGCATGATGTCCAGGTAGAGATCGAGAAAATTCAGTTCTTCTTGCAACGTGACCTCTTGTGATTGCGAAGAGTTCAACAGCCTACGCAGAAAATTGCTCAGACGCACGATCATCATATCGGCAGTTTGCGCGTCTTCATAGATAACCGCAGAGATGGTGTTTAGAGCGTTGAAGAGGAAGTGCGGTTGAATCTGCGATTGCAGAGCTTGCAGTTGCGCCAGTGCCAGTTCCGCTTCAAGTTGCGCGGTCTTTACTTCTCTCGCACGCGACTCGCGGTAGAGCGCAACCAGGAGCGTTGCCGCAACCGTTATCCAATAGAAAATCACTTGATTGGAAAACTCCATCAAGTATCTGTAAAACATGATCCCGTAGTCGTAATCGCCAAGCCCTGCCAGCGGAAAGATAAGAATGCGCGTCAATCTCATCAAGGTGGTGTGGGCGAGCGAAAATAGAACCATGCCAAGCAAATAAACCGGCAATCTACGCAACCAGTTTTCGCGTCGCAGGCGAAAGCGAAGCGCGAAGCTGATGACACAAATAAACAGTAAGCAAGAGGTGAAAACGCCGGTTGTCTCTTCAATCAAACGTGGCAAAAACGTGCCTGTCTCTTGCCTCGCCAAATCATCAAGATATTGGTAGCAGAAGCGCAGCAGGGAAATGATTGTGGCAAAGCCAAACCAGATGGCGAACCAGTTGAAATACTTCCGCGCTTTGCTTGAATGATTGTTCACAGCGTTTTCCATCTTGAGGGTAGGCTTGTAAGACCGCTCAAGAGTTTCCCCCTTCCGAATCCGTAGCGCAAGCGAAACGGTGTTGAGATTAGCACTCGCTCCATTGCTTGTACACCTCACATCTGTAACATTGTTGCCGCAAAATGGCTGTGGTAAGATGCCGCGAATTAATTGATTCCTCTTGCGATGAAGGGAGTCTCGCTTTACGTATTTTTTTCGCAACGCGCAAGACCATGATGGCGATTGGTTGCGCGTTCAGCTATTGCCACAGGCGGCAGTGGTTAGGGTCTGCGTTGAGGTTTTGTTTGTGGGGATTCGTCGTTTGCGGCGTTCGATGGGCAAGCCTTCGCCTACTGATATAGAGACTGCCGAACGGGTATCAGGCGAAAAGTACGAGCTTGGCGCGAGGCTCTATCATCGGAGCAACTTCCTTTAGGAGATTGAAGCTTGATAAATCCCTGGCGCGGGTTAAATCATTTGCCGAAAGCAGTCTGGATACTATTCATCGTCACGCTGATTAATCGCACAGGGACGATGGTGTTGCCTTTCCTGGTTCTTTACCTGACCAGTAAACTCGAATATTCAGCTAGTCACGCTGGATTGATTGTGACCTTCTATGGCATTGGCGCAATTGTTACCTCGCCACTCTCAGGGAAACTCTGCGACCGCATCGGCGCGGCGCGTGTCATGCAATGGTCATTACTATTGTCTGGCGTCATATTGCTTCTACTTGCTCTGACTCAGAACTACTTTGTCATCGCGGCGGGGGTATTCATCTGGGCGGTTTTTAATGAAGCGTTTCGCCCGGCAAGCCTGTCAATCATTAGCGAAGTGGTAACCGTCGAACAACTCAAGAGCGCCAATGCATTGAGCCGCCTTGCCATCAATCTCGGCATGAGCATCGGTCCTGTGATCGGCGGCCTTCTGATAAAGATTTCCTATGCGGCAATCTTTATCGTTGACGGCGCGACGTCTATCATTGCGGGACTGGTTC
>JANMSG010000096.1:0-4560 GCA_031389065.1 Acidobacteriota bacterium
CATTTTCGACCGGCACCCAGATGTTTGCGCCGTCAAAGACCGGAATCGCGGTGGCGGAAGTAATCGTTCCTATCGCGAGGGTTTCAAGGATCGCGCCATCGGCGGGATTGACCCTGTACAGCGCATCATCATCCTCATCAACGACCCACAGGTGGGTACCATCAAAGACAATGCCTGCCGGCTGATTGAATCCTGCCGCAAAGGTCGTCTCGGTACTGGTGACGATATTGTAGCGGGTGATCGAACCTGTCCCCGCCCCCGTTCCCTGATTGGCCGTCCAAAGGTTCAACCCATCGTAAGTAATGCTTCTGGGATTGGCACCTAGATTATTTTCCACCTCGGTCGCAACTCCTGGCGCAAGCGTCGGGTCTATGCGATAAATCCTGCCTGGACTTTCAAGCCCTGTGACATAGATAAAGCCGGCGGCGGAAATCGTATTAAAGGCATTGTTCGCCCCCGTCCAGGTTCCCAACACTCGACCATCGCTGGCGTGTACGCGGGTGACAGTGCTACCAAAATTATTGGCTACCCAGATGTCTTCGCCGTCGAAACAGTTAAATCCGGGGCTGTCGCCTATGGGAGTCGTTTTGAGCACACCAGCGTTTTGAGGCATAGCCCACTGTCCTGCTGTGGCGCGACGACTGCCGCGCTTCAATGCCGAGTCCTGTGTGCGGGTGATGAATGCCGCCATCTGCTCGCGCGTCACCGTAGCCGTTGGGCTGTAGGTGGTTGCTGAGGTGCCGTTGGTCAGACCGGTGAAAAACGCCTGAGCGATCTGGCAGAAAAAAGGACTGCTCATCACGTCTGTGAACGGTAGTGTCAGGCTTTGCCCATTGCACGTCCCTGTGTCGGCGCGCATCTGTGTCGAAGCAAGTGTAAGAATTACTACTAAGGTGAGAAGCGTCGTGGCGCGACCAAGTAAGCTGCGAGTGCCGGGTGTTTTCAATAACATTGCATTTCTCCTTTATGATAAACAAAGCGAAAAAAATCTTGATCTCCGGTGCTCCTCTTGCCTACTGAACGAAGGCAAGAGACAGGGCTGTTCTGGCACCTCTGCGGGTCAAAAGCGCAGAAGAACATCATTGTTCAAACCCGAAGGATTGACGGATATCCAGAAATGCAGTCCATCGCTACAGACGCCGAAGGGATTCATTCCCGCCCCTAGATTCAGATTGCCCAGTGGTGTCAGACTGCTCGCCTTCCACAATGAAACCAATCTGCCGCTCTGGTTGATAACCATAATGCGCTCGCCGTCAAAGGCTGCCACTCGATTAAAGTTTCCAAGCCCGTTGCCGGTCAGCGTTGCCAACAATTGCGCAGGCGTCGAAGTGCTGACGACCCTGAGTTCATTACTGACCGGCACCCAGATATTTGCGCCGTCAAAAACCGGAATCGCAGTCGAATTAATCGTTCCCATAGGGAGAGTTTCAAGGATCGTACCATCGTCAGGATTGACCCGATGAAGTGCATCGTCTCCTCCATCAACGACCCATAGATCCGTACCATCAAAGACGATACCTGCCGGTTCATTGAATCCTACATCAAAAGTTGTTTCAGTATCGGTGACGATATTGTAGCGGGTGATTGAACCTGTCCCCGGCACTCCCGTTCCAACATTAGCTGTCCAGAGGTTCAATTCATCATAAGTAATGCTTACGGGGCTGGCACCTAAATTATTTTCCACCTCGGTCACGATTCCCGGCGCAAGCGTCGGGTCTATGCGATAAATCTTGCCGGGATTTTCAAGCCCTGTAACGTAGATAAATCCGGCGGCGGAAATCGTATTATTGGCAAAGTTAGCTCCGCTCCAGGTTCCCACCACCCGGCCATCGCTGGCGTGTACACGGGTAACGCTGCCGCTCGTAAAATTTGCCACCCAGATGTCCTCGCCATCGAAACAGTTAAATCCGGGGTCGTTGCCGACGGGAGTGGTTTTCAGGACGCCGACATCCTGAGGCATAAACCATTGTCCAGCGGTGGCTCTGCGACTGCCGCGCTTCAACGCCGAATCCTGTGTACGGGTGATGAAGGCAGCCATCTGCTCGCGTGGCACGGGCTGCGTTGGGCTGTACGTCGTATCCGACGTACCGTTGGTGAGACCTGTGAAGAACGCCTGAGCGATCTGGCAGAAAAAGATATTGCTCGAAGGCACATCAGTAAACGGTAGCGTGATGCTCTGCCCGCTGCAACTTCCGGTGTCGGCGTGCAAACGGGTCGAAGCGATGCTGAGAATGGTTACCAAAGCGAGTAGCACCGTAGCGCGGCAAAGGTAGCTGCGAGGGCTGGGTGTTTTGAGTGACATTGGATTTCTCCTTACCTGTTATTTCCTGTCAAAATAGTGATCTTTTGAGAGGGGTGAAAGCTTATAGCAAATATGAGAAACACTTGTAGGACTTACGCGAGAATTTCGTGCGGCGGCAAGTGTCCGACATATTTTAGTTGGTCGCGCGGTTACGCTGTTGGCTCGCTCCCCTACGACTCGACAAACGGATGTTTACCGACCAGTTTGCGTATGTCCTATCTTGAAAATGGAACGCTTCGCGTCGCTGCGTCCATCGGTGAAAGAATACAGCCATTAGCGAGAAACCTAAAAAGGTGCTTCGCATGGCAGGGTCGGTAGTTGTGCGTCGAGAGCCCGGACACTTGACAGAGGCTGTTCACTCTATATTATTCTCAACGGTCAAGCAAGAACAAAGAAAGAGAGAGTCCCAATTGAGCGAACAAAAAATATTCAAGTATGTGAAGTATCTTTGGCAGGATGAGGTCGCCAATAAACTGGCAGGCTTGGAGCGTCTGGTTTACCGATCCAATAAACTCGGTGAAGATCTGACGCTGACCAACACAGGCGGCGGTAACACCTCTTCCAAGCTGATGGAAAATGCTCCGCTCACTGGCGAAAATGTCGAGGTGCTGTGGATTAAGGGTTCCGGCGGAGACCTCAGGACGGCCAAACGTGATGGTTTCGCATCGCTCTACCTGGAAAAAGTACGGGCGATGAAAGCGCTTTACCTCAACGCTCCTGAACGTGGGGCGAAGACGAAAATCGAAGACCAGATGTACACGCTTTACAGCCATTGCGTTTTCAATTTGAACCCGCGCGCCTGTTCCATTGATACGCCGCTTCACACCTTCGTACCGTTCAAGCACGTAGATCATCTGCACCCGAACGCCGTCATCGCCATCGCCGCTTCAGTCAATCAAGAGCGGCTCTGTAAAGAAATCTATGGCGACGAGGTGATTTACACCCCCTGGCAGCGCCCGGGCTTTGATATAGGGCTGTTGATCGAGTCGCTGATTAAGGAAAATCCCGCAGCCAAAGGCGTACTGCTCGGACATCATGGAATGAGTTCCTGGAGCAATGACGATAAGACCTGTTACGAGACAGCACTGGAGATTATTGACCGCGCTGCCGCTTACATAGAGGCGCGAGACCTTGGCGAGATGACCTTCGGCGGACAACAATATCAGCCCTTGCCGGAAGCAGAGAGACAGCGCTTTCTCGTTGAGATTCTCCCCTGGTTGCGTGGGCAAGTCTCTGCCGACAAGCGATTCGTAGCGACGGTTCAGGACGACGAAAAGATGCTGCGCTTTGTGTGCAGCAGGGATGCACAACGTTTGGCTGAACTTGGCACTTCTTGCCCGGATCATTTCTTACGAACAAAGATCAAACCGCTTTTCGCCAGCTGGAACCCCGAAGGCGGCGACGAAAGCAATAATTTTGAAGCGTTGAAAGAGTCGCTGCTGGAAGGGCTGGTCAGTTACCGCCAGGATTATGAAGCCTATTACAATCGCTGCAAGCGTCCCGACTCGCCGCCGATGCGAGACCCGAATCCAACCGTCGTTTTGATTCCGGGGCTGGGGATGATTGCCTTTGGCAAGAACAAGAGCGAGTCGCGGGTGACCGCTGAGTTTTATAATTGCGCCATCGAAGTGATGCGCGGCGCAGAAGCCATTGATCAGTACGAGGCAATGAATCAGCAGGAAGCCTTCGACATTGAATACTGGGCGCTGGAAGAAGCCAAATTGCGACGCCTTCCCCCTGAAAAAGAACTCGACCGCCAGATCATCGCTGTCATCGGCGCGGGCAGCGGCATAGGCAAAGCCACGGCTCACCGGCTGGTAAAGGAAGGCGCGCATATCGTCTGCGTTGACCTTGATGAAGCAGCCGCAAAAGCGACAGCGCAGGAGATCATTGACCAGTACGGCGAAGGTATAGGGGTTGCCGGCACAGGCATCAGCAATTGCGGTCCTGCCATAGGGCTTAGTTGCGACATTACCGACCGCGCAAGCATCGCCCGTATGTTCAATAACGCGCTGCTCGCTTATGGCGGGCTCGACGCTGTAGTCATTACCGCTGGTATCTTCGTGCCGCCCGATCAATCCGGTCGCATTGAGGACCGTCAATGGGCGCTCACCTTTGCTATCAACGTCACAGGCGCACACACCGTTGCCGATGAAGCCTATCAGATTTTCAAACGCCAAGGGCTTCCCGCTAACCTCGTATTGACGACGAGCGCCAATGCCGTCGTAGCCAAAAAAGGCAGTCTTGCTTATGACACA
>JANMSG010000122.1:0-2149 GCA_031389065.1 Acidobacteriota bacterium
AGCCACTTCATAGTCATTCGACTGTTGAATCTCGTAGAGAGCCATACAGCTATCTTTCCCGCCGCTCCAGGAGAGTAAAACTTTTTCTTTCATCATTTCCTTGATTTTGCCTGTGGAGTTTCGCTTGCTTCATTTTGAGGAGCAACAATCGTGATGCGCGGTGCTTTACTAATCGGATTTGAATCAACGAATAAATTTG
The DNA here is from genome assembly GCA_031389065.1 of Acidobacteriota bacterium. Taxonomy (GTDB): domain Bacteria; phylum Acidobacteriota; class Blastocatellia; order UBA7656; family UBA7656; genus JACQDB01. The sequence goes on from JANMSG010000122.1 coordinate 200, forward strand.
CATTGAACACAGAGCAAAGATTTTCTTCGGTCATTACATCATGAGGATTACCACAAGCCACCATCTCACCCGCTTTCAACAACAATGCGCGGGTAGCAAATTCAGCGGCAAGATTCAATTCGTGCGTCACAACAATAGCGGCCATTCCCTCTTCAGCCGTGAGCCTGCGCGTCAGTTCCAGCAATTTCACTTGATGCGAAATATCCAGATTGGCAACAGGCTCATCCAACACCAGGAAACGTGGACGCGAGGCAAGGGCACGCGCCAAGGTCACGCGTTGTCGCTCGCCGCCCGACAATTCGCTAACTAAGCGACAGGCGAATTGAAAAGTCTCCGTCATCTCCATCGCGCGTTTCGCTTCACGCAGGTCTTCATCACTTTCAAAACCGATGAAACGTCCTTGAGCGAATCTGCCTTGCAATACGAATTCCATAGCCGTAAGCGGAAAGCGCACGGAGGTTTCCTGCGCAACGTAGCCAATCAATCGCGCCGCCGCTTTTCGCGACATCGCCTTTATGTTTTGCCCTTCGATCAAAACCGTACCGCTAGATGGCGCAAGCAACCCGATGATGATTTTCAGTAGCGTACTTTTCCCCGCTCCATTGGGTCCCAACACGGCAAGCAACTCACCACCTCCAACATTGAAAGAGATGCCTTTCAACACTGCCGCCGCGTAATCAAATGTAATGTCTCTCACTTCCAGCATAGTAATTTCAGGTCAGACGTTCGTTGCTGTGGCTACCTGTTTTGCGGAGGCTAAATCTTGCCTCTTATCAAATCATTCAGGATGCGCGGCGCAACAAATAAACAAACGCAGGCGCGCCAATTAACGCCGTTATCACGCCGATGTGCAGTTCGCGTGGCGCTATCACTGTTCGCGCAACAGTGTCTGCGAATAACAAAAATACCGCACCGGTCAGAGCCGAGGCTGGAATAACGAAACGATTATCGCTGCCGCCTACGAGTCGAACTGCGTGCGGAACGAGTAAGCCAACAAAGCCAATCACCCCGCTGATGGCGACGGACGCACCGGTTATCAAAGAAGCCGCCAGATAAACGATGATTTGCACGCGACGCACTTCAACGCCGAGCGCATGCGCGTTTTCTTCTCCAGTCATCAACAGGTTCAAGCTGCGTGCGTTGAGAAAAATAATGACGATACCTATAAAAATAAAAATCGCCACGATGGGAAGCAGTTTCAGATCGCCGCTGAGATCGCCTATCAACCACGAAAAGACGCTTTGCAAGCGCGAACCTGAGGCTACGGTCAAAAGAAAAATCACCGTCGAAGACAAGAAACTATTGGTGATCACGCCTGCCAGTATCAAGCGCTCATTTGATCCGCCGCGTTGGGTTTGACCTAAAAAATAGACAAAGCTGATCGTCAAAGTCGCGCCGGTGAAGGCAGCCAGAGGTCTGCCCATTGGCAAGTGTTCGGCAAAAACCGTAGCCGCAATCGCGCCTACAGCCGCTCCCGTCGAGACGCCTAAAATATAAGAATCGGCGAGCGGGTTCCTGAGCAAAGCCTGATAAGCGGTTCCCGCCACCGATAGCGCAGCGCCGACAATTACCGCCATAATCACGCGAGGAAAACGAATCTCCGCGATGATGGTTTGTTGTTCAGGCGACACATCTGCGGCTTGACCTGTTATCTTTGCCGTTATGATTTTAAAAATTGAAACCAGACTGACGCTTTCGCTGCCAACAGCCACAGCAACACAAGCGACAACCACCAACAACACCAGCAACACGGCTAGCGTGATAATCAATCTTCGTTGTGTCAGTCGTTCGCGCATTCTTTTATTCCAGTAATCAGTAGTCCGTTGTTAAAGAAGTGTAGCCATTCTCCATTGCATTCACATCTTCACTATAGACTTTAAGAAAAAGATTTCTTCTGAAACGACCTGTACGGGCGACCCTCAGTGGTCGCCCCTTCTGGCAATCCCTTTG
>JANMSG010000134.1:0-24162 GCA_031389065.1 Acidobacteriota bacterium
GGGCAGGGCTTGTCCCTGCCCGAATCGCACGCTGTGCGATGATGATCATTTGCCTGCGGCAAATTCGGGCAGGGACAAGCCCTGCCCCTACTCGTTTTCTTCCATTTCTACAACCTCTACAAACTTACTTTCCAGAGCACTCAATGACGCTGGAGATATTTGAAGAGTTATGACAAAAATCTTTCTGAATGTTGAAAGTTCTTCGCGTATAGAGTAGCCTGCTTCATTCCTCATGCAAGAGAAACTAGCGAAAAGTTTTGCTCAAGGGCGCGATTGGCTATCAAAACGATTATCGCTTCAAGCCTGCACGGACGAAAACTCACAACGTAAAAAATCGCAACGCCTGAAAATCTTGATGGCAGGTTTGATTTTCATGCTGGCGCTTGGGGTTCGATTTTTACATTGGCAAGACAGTCACTTTGAAATTGTCAGTTCCAAATCCTCGCTATCCGGGGTGTATGATCGCTACAAAAAAGAGGCGACTCGTATGCTTGAGGAGGGCGGTCTGCTCTTTCCGACCGCGCCGCCTAAAGAGGGCGATGCGCGTATGCTCGTGCATCCGCCTGGTTATGCAATTCTATTAGCAGCAATCTATAAAATCTCTAATGATCCGCTGACGCTTCTATGGATTGTGCAAGCCTTTTGTGACGCGCTAGCGGCCGTAATGATCTTTCTGATCGCCGCAGAATTCTTTCCTCGTCGCCTGGCATTCATCGCGGGATTGCTGATCGCACTGTCGCCGCATCTCGCTTATTATTCATTAATCCTGTCGCCTGATTCGCTTCCTGTGTTGCCCATTCTGTTTGCGGTTTACTTTCTCATTCGAGCCCTCAGACAACCGCGCCTGATTTACTTGCTTGCCGTGGGCCTGGCGCTGGGCTTGTCGTGTTGGTTCCGAGCCAACGGACTTTTGATTGCACCTGTGCTTGCCGTTGTTGTCTTCTGCTGGTTTGAGCGCGGTCAACGGTTGCGCTATTCGACTGCGCTTCTTGCGGCAACGATTTTCATTATCGCACCGATTACGATTCGTAATTTTGTTGTCTTCAAGCGCTTCATTCCAATTTCGATTGCCGCAGGATTAAACTTAGCTGAAGGCATTGGCAATTACGACCCTGAAGGAACGCTTGGTATGCCGCGCAGCGATCGAGAAGCGCGATTTAAAGATGCCGAATGGCACAATCGTCCGGATTATGTAGGCAGCCTATGGTATCCCGACGGCATAGAGCGCGACGAGTATCGCACCAAGCGGGCGGTTGAAGTCATTCGCGCTCGCCCGCTCTGGTTTGCGGGAGTGATGGTGCGTCGCGCTGGCTCTATGCTCAGATATAACGATTCGCTTTCACAAAGCTGGATTGCCGATACCGCAAGAGTGCCCATCGTTTTATCAACGCCTCCCTTCAATCAGGAGCTTCCCTTCGTGAGCCCAGTCGCAGAGACAGAAAACCACCCTCCAATAAGCCTCGAACATCAGGTGCCAACCGCCCTGGTGTTGAATGGAAGGACGATGTACGAGACATTTGATTTGAGCCGTTTGCAGCCTACAGATTCTCTATCTACAGCAAAACTAATCTCTGAAGGTGAGACGCTATCCGCGCAAGCTTCGACCTCGATGATCGCTGACACGGAGATTGTGCAAATCGAAGGCGACCATTCAGAATACGGCGATCAGTTTGTCAGCGCGCCCATCAATTTGAAGGAGAATATGGATTATCTCATCCTGCTCTCCGTCAATCTGAAACAGGGACCGATGGCCATCAAGGTGACAAGCGCAGATAGACGATACGCTCTGGCCTCTGTAAGCTTGGATCATGCGCTGGCAGATTTCGAAAATAATAAAACCAATGGATCGTTGGCAGAAATACAAATCCCCTTTGCCAGCGGAAATAAGTCCCTGGCGCGTCTGGTGGTCAGCAACAATGGCGCAAGCACTTCGCGTCCGGTGACCCAGCTTGGTCAGCTCTACATCTACGAACTCGGCGCAACACCTTATCAGTGGACAAAACTACCGCGCCCCATCATACGCAGCCTTCAGAAAAATCTCTTCACGACGGCGCGTATGCTGCCACTGATTTTTATAGGCATTCTCATGCTGGCAATCACGAAGCGCTGGCGTGCGCTTATGGTTTTGCTGGCGGTGCCGATTTATTACCTCTGCGTGCATTCGGTTTTAAGCACAGAATACAGATATATACTGGGCATCCACTACTTTCTTCAGATTCTTGCGGCGGTCTCTTTGTACAGTTTGGCAATTGCAATGGGGCAAATCTTCGGAATTTTCAGGAAAAAAGTTCAGCAAGGATTTCAGCGGTGATTGAAGCAAGCGCGTTGCCTATTCGAATCGCGGTTGTATATAATCGCCCCTCAAGATGTAAGACAGATGCTTTCATTTGAATGAAAGTAAACTTCGTTTCACTGACAGAGAGAAAATCGCATTGCGGCAACCAAATATTTCCCCCTTGAAATACTACATACTTCATAACGGAGGTCTTCCATGCCTATAAAACAGATCAAAGAGGAAAACCCATTTGAGTCTATGATGCAGCGCTTCGACGAAGCTGCCCACAACCTGAACCTCGACCCGAATATCTACAAAATACTTCGTTGGCCTAATAGAGAAATAACCCTTTACATACCCGTGTTGATGGATGATGGAAATTATCAAGTATTCACAGGGTATCGCGTTCAACACAACTTTGCGCGTGGTCCCGCAAAAGGCGGCATACGCTATTCGCCTGACGTGACGCTTGATGAAGTTCGCGCGCTGGCCTCCTGGATGACCTGGAAATGCGCCGTCGTAAATATTCCTTTCGGCGGTGGCAAAGGCGGCATTATCTGCAACCCGCACGAGATGAGCCCCACAGAACTTGAAAAGTTAACCAGACGCTACACCTCAGATTTAATGGATTTCATAGGTCCTGAAAAGGACGTGCCGGCGCCAGACATGAACACCAACGAACAGACGATGGCCTGGATTATGGACACCTATTCCATGCATGTGCGGCACACCGTTACGGCTGTGGTAACGGGCAAGCCCATAGAGATCGGCGGCTCGAAAGGGCGACGCGAAGCAACCGGGCGCGGCTTGCTTTTCGTCTGCAACGAAGCGGTTAAGAAATTCAACATGGATATTTCAAAGACTCGTGTGGTCATTCAAGGGGCTGGCAACGTCGGTGGCACGGCGGCTCTGTTGATGCACAGAGAAGGTTACAAAGTCACAGGACTCGCAGATATATCCGGCTGCGTTCACAATGCAAAGGGTTTGAATATTCCGGGCTTGATGGCTTATTTAAAAGAACACAAAACCGTTGAGGGCTATACAGAAGCAGACCATGTGGGCAAAGACGAATTCCTTGAACTCGATTGCGAAATTTTAATGCCGGCGGCGACCGAAAATCAAATCACCACCGAAAATGCAGAGCGTTTGAAGTGTCGCATTTTAGCAGAAGGCGCAAACGGCCCGACGACGGCCGACGCCGACGCGATTGTTGCAGATAAAAATATTTTCGTCATCCCTGATATTCTGGCAAACGCCGGTGGCGTGACGGTTAGCTATTTCGAGTGGGTACAAAACCGCATGGGCTTCTTCTGGAACGAAAACGAAGTCAATACGCGCCTGCACGAAATCATGGTAAATAGCTTTAACGACGTCGTGCGAGTCGCAGAAAAATATAGTGTAAATACACGACTTGCAGCATATATGCTGGCGATAGATCGGGTGGCATACGACACCAAAATACGCGGTATTTACGCTTAATAAAGGTTCATTTTGTGTTAAAAAAGGTTTTTGCTCTGGCGAACCAAAAAAAATATTCCCCTTTTGGGGAGTCGGCTCTTATCTAAAGAGTTTAGAGTGTTGCGCAATATTGCTTTTTTATGTTGACCCAACGCCTATTTGCTAGTATATAAGAAGGGTAGCACCAAACAGGAGTCTTGCAGGAACGACTCCAGCAATTGCGCTCACAAAAGCTTCATCCCACAACTTCTTGAGGGGGCAATTAGAAAAACCTCTGGCAACTTTAGGAGGCGGACCGAAAGCAAACCGCAATTATGAACAATTCAGGAGGCAACTAATAATGAAAGCGGCTAAACAAATAAGCGCGCTGGTCTTGATGCTTCTCGTGCTAGGGGGAGTCAGCCTGGCGCAGCATTCAGGCGGACACGGTAATCTCGCCGAGCAGCAAAAAGCACCAACCGTGCTTGGAGGCACAGGATTATTTAACACTTTCTCGACCAGAACTCTTTGCAAAGGTGAATTCAATTTTGCCCTGTTCTGGAATAACTTTGATCGCGACCCAGGAGACATAGACATCAATCAGGTTCCCTTCAATTTCACTGTCGGTTTGACCGACAGATGGGAGTTGTGGGTTAATTGGGTGACTTGGCAGCAAACCACTTCACGTAGTCCAGTCCTGTTGAGCGGTTATCAATACAACGCTGTTCGGCTCTTCGGCGAGCCGTCACAAATACTTGGCCCGCCCGTTGGCGGTAAAGATACCTCAGCAGCATTCTATCCGGGAACAGGCGCATTATTCGGCGGTATTCTTCCCAAGATCGGAGCCTTTGGTACGCCTCTTAACTTTGGCGCAGGCTTGGTTTCACCGGGCGGTCCCGGCAGACCTACAGTCGTTGGTATGGGTCCTGCGATCATCTCGGACCTATCAAGCTACTATAACGATCTACCATTTTTTGGCGAAGTTGACTTCCTGGGCTTTAACAGTGCAGGGAATCCGGTCTTTGGACCGCGTATGTCTTCAAATGGCAGCGGCGATGTTTACGTTGGAACCAAAGTCAACTTAATTGACCCGAATAAAAATTGGTTCAGCATGGCGCTTGGCGGCTATTTGAAGATTCCGATTTCCCGCAATGACCACGCGCGCGCGCGCGGTCGCACAAGCGGCGAATATGAATACGGCCCAATCTTGATGTTAGGCCAGGAATCTGAGGGCAAACGTTTCCGTCTCTATGAAAACTTCGGATACATCCACACAGGGGATATTGAAAAAGGCGGAGTGAAAGCTTTAGACCTGGCAGACAAATTCCTCTTTAACATCGGCACAGGCATTGCCGTCACCAAGCACGCTGAAATCGTCGCGGAGTTGATGCACACAAATTATGTGGGCAACAACACGCCGAGTTTGGTTGAACAAGACCCCTGGGAGTTAAACCTGGGTCTGCGCTTCTTCTTAAAGAGTGGCGCGATTTCATTTGGTGGCGCATACAGAAGATTGCTCAACGATCAGGATGACATCACGCTTCCTGTTCTCCGATTCACAGGGTTAACACAACCCTTCTTTTTCGTCCCTGTACCTTTATTTGATACACCGAACCAGACATTTGGCAGAAAAGGTGATGCCAATGGATTCGTGGCGTATTTTTCCGTAGGCAGCCGAAAAGCTTGTCCGCCGCCGCCTGCTCCGACTTGCATATTGCAAGTATCTTCGACAACCGTCAACAGGGGCGAGCGCGTAACCCTGACAGACAAACCTTCTACACCGGGTTATGCTGAGGGGGAAGTCAGTTATGAGTACAAATGGGAAGTCAAAGACGCTTCGGGTCGTCCTGTAACCATCAGCGGTTCAGGCGCAACGGTTGACGTCGCAACCGGTCAACTCCCCTGCGGCGCGTACATGGTCACAACGACCGTGATCGCAAGCGTTTCGGCAGTTGATTGCCCTTCGGATTGCGTTACCACAGGTCAAACAAGCTGCACCACGCGATTTGAAGTTACCGAACCGCCGTGCCCGACAGTCGCTTGCGAAGCCGTTACAACGCCTTCGTCTGTCAATGCAGGTGAGCCTGTAACTCTTCGCGCAACAGCAACAGGTGCGGGCAACTTCACCTTTAGCTGGTCAGCATCGAATGGCAGACTCTCGACGACATCTGGTTCTGAAGTCACAATTGATACAACAGGTCTCTCGGCAGGCACCTACACCGTTACGGTGAATGTTGCCACCGACAAGACACGTTGCGATCAACCGTGCGCTGGCAGCAGTTGCACAACTTCATTCACAGTTAGACCGGATGAGCGTATACCACCGCCACCGCCACCAATGGTACCTTGCGGTCCCATATTCTTCCCGTTCAATTCGGCTAGAATCAACAACGAGCACAAGGCTTGTCTGGATGACGTGGCTCTGAGATTGCAACAGGATCCGCGCGCCGCTCTCGTAATTGACGGGCATCGCGATGCGTCAGAACGTGTAGGCATCTCGCTCACACGCGCTAACAACGCACGCGACTACCTCGTAACCGAGAAGGGCGTTGACGCATCTCGCATCACAGTTCGCAACTACGGCGACTCCTGCTCGCACGATTCAGGCGATGCAAACCTCAACCGCAGAGTTGAGTTCTACATCTTGCCTGAGCGCGCAACCATGCAAGCCGTTGACGAGATGAAGAAGTGTGGTGCTGGCTCTTCACCGAGACTCATCACCGACGAAACACCGGCCGAATCAGTTGATAAGAAACGCCCGGTTCGTCGCGTCCCGCGCAGATCAACCAGAAGAGCTCGCAAACCTGGTGAACCCATCATCATGATGGTTCAACCGCAAGCGATTCTTCCTTAACCCTGAACCTCAGTTCAGCTAACAAAAGGAGCGGTCTTCGGATCGCTCCTTTTGTTGTTTAGAGGATGTGTTGAAATTGTTTTTCGCCGCAAAGCAGCAAGGAGAAGGTAGCCACCTGGTTCATACATCTATGATTCATGCGGCTGTGCCGCTTTGATATGCGGTAAGGCTAAGCCTTTCCCTGTCAATGGCTCCCTCATTCTTGCGACTGCGCCGCCCATTGGGGCATAGCCCCAATGATTACTGAGGCAAGTTCTCCGGCGGGGCAGAGCCACCGCCGCACATCAAAGCGGCACAGCCGCAGACATACATTCATTGTTGAACTCGCGCGCCGCGCACAATTCCCGATGAAGAAGCCGATGATTTGAAATAGGAAGCAGCTACGCGCTTTACCTCTTCGCCGCTTATCTTTGACAACCGCTCAGCAAAATCATCCACATCGGTAGTTGGTCTTTGATAAAAGATGACCCTCGCGTATTCAAGCATACGAGCGTGTTGCGATTGCAGACGCCACAGATTCATCGTCACAGCCAAAGCTTTTGCGTTGCTCAATTCATCGGCGCTAACGCCCGCCTTTGCCAGTCTATCCGTTTCAGCCAGCAACGCAGCGCGAGCTTTTTGTTCATTTTCAGGCGCAACTACAGCTTGCATGAAAATCGCGCCGGCAATCATCATCGCTCGGTTATCAACACCAACATCGTAAGCAATACCTTGTTTGTTTCGCAGTTCTGAAAACAATCGTCCGCTGTTTCCATTGAGCAAAGCTTTTATCAATTCAATTGTCGCCACTTCCTCGCTTGAACCTTTTGCGCCCGTGAAGCCTATTGTGATGGCAGTTTTCGTGGATGGATTTTGCTCAACAATCTCGCCAGGTTTTACAGGCGAAGTAACTCTGGCTTTGAGCGTAGCATCTGTGTTGTTGCGTCTGAAGCCTGTCGCTACGTCGCTTGAAACTAAGGCTGAGCCATCCGTGTCGCCTACGATGATGACCAAAGGAAGTTGGCGTTTGATCGTGAGTGAATGCCACGTTTGCAAAGATTCGCCCGTCAGTTTTTTCAAAACATCTTCGCGCCCATGCGAGGGAAAAGAGTACATATGATTGGCAAACAGCGCTTGAAAAAACAGTTCCCGTGAACGTGCAGAACTCGAATCGCGCTCGCTTTGTATGAGGCTCAATTGTTGGTTACGCGCAAGCGTAACATCTTCTTCCCGGAAAGCAGGCTCTTCAATTAAATCGCGCGCGATTTTCAAAGCGCGTGGTGCATAATGCGAGAGCACATTGACATTCAAGCCGTAAAAATCCGGCTCCATTACGACTTCAATATCGGCTCCGATTTGCTCCAGTTCCTGCGCAACCTGTGCGCGCTTTGCCGTTCCGTAGAGCATCGAGCGCAACATTAATTCGGTGACCCCGTTGTTGGTTTCATCTTCAATCATTTGTCCCCCGAAAAACAGAATCGCAATATTGACTCGCGGTTGCGAATGGTCTTCGCGTACATAAGCTTGCGGCCCGTTAAGCGTAGAGAAATTTTTAACCGGCAAAGGTTGAATAGATTCGAGCGCACCCAGTTCATCAGCAGATCTATCGAGGCTTTGCGCATTGGTTGAAACGAGATACTTGTCATCTGTCGCGCGCACCTGTTTTGCGTCAACCGGTTCGGCATACGTCGGCGACCAGGTCAGCACTGTGGCGGCAAATTTCTCGGCATCGAAAGTGCGCGGCGCGGCTGTCCGCGCTTCGTATTCGTGAACCGAAGTGTTGGCAAAGGTAAGATATTTGCTGGCGGCGCGTTGCACGTCTGCGGCGGTGACCGCTTGAATGCGCTTGCGGTAATCCGTGAAGGAACGAATTCCTCCCTGCGTGGCTTCGGCGCGCGTCAGTACCCAGGCGCGGTCAACATAGGTGGCGCTCTTATCGAAAAAGCGTTTTTCGAGCCACATTTTTGCGCGCGTCATCTCGCCTTCGCTCGGTATTTCGCGCCGCAACGTATTCACCGCTTTAAAGAAGGCAGACTCTGCCCGATCAATTAAATTCGGCGCAACCTGCATCTGCACAGCGAGCATTCCTGCGTCGGCCAGGGCAAAATAATTCGCCTCGACGTGACGAACAAGCGCTTCCCCTTCAACCATAGAGCGATGAAGGCGCGAGGCGCGCCCTTCGGCAAGCAGCGCGGAAAGCACTTCAATAGTCGCCCTCTCTTTCCCGTCAAGTCCTGCAAAACGGTAACCGATACTAACGATTGACTGGCTGGTATTGCCTCGCTCATTGCCATATTGCAAAGGCGTTTGTGGCGTTTGAACGGTTTGCGCGTCAGTTGTTACGGTTTGCGGGTCAGGCGTTTTTGGCGTTGTGTCAGGAGGTATGATTTGCGGATTTTGAGCTTTCGAAGCGCTTGATGTGGCAGCGAGCCTATCAGATTTTTCCGTCGCCCTGGTATCTGTGGTCTTCGTTTTTTCTACCCCAGACGATTTTGTTTTCGGTTTTATGGTTGCGGCTGTTTCTGAGGGCTTCACCTTGTTCGGCACGTTTGTCGTTGCGGATTCGTTGGTTTTCTTATCACCCGTTGGTTGCGCGCCAGGCACCGAATTTTGAATCTGAGGAGTTGATTTAAAGGTGCCATAAAGCCTCTGAATTTCAACTAAGGTGTGAAAGGTTGAGACATCGCCTACGACTGTGATGATTAAATTATCGGGTCTGTATTGAGCTTTGTAAAAACCCATCAACTGCTCGACGGAAATTGAAGGGTTGTTTTGCCATCCTCGAGCAGATTTATTTTGCGCCAAAGCAATGTGCAACAAACGCGCCAGGGCGATGTTTGTCGCCGTCTCGCGATTCGCTATAAAGTCTTCATTCGAATCCGAAAAAGCGTTGTTGCGATGCAGTAGAAGAGGAATAGCCTGGCTTGCAAAATCAAGGTTCAGGGCGATCTCTTTGCGTAAATCGTCGGCGTTTAACGCGGGATGTTGCAAGATGTCGGCTTGAATGGCAAGAGCGTCTTTCAATTTGTCTGGCGGTGCAATCAGATAAAAAGAGGTGTTGTCAAAACCGGCTTGGGCTTCCATCATCGCGCCGATGGCGCGAGTTTGATTCATAATTTGGTCAGCTGTGCGAAACTGCGTTCCGCGAAAAACCATTCGAGCCAGCAAAGACGCAGCGCCGTTGAGCGCTTGGGTTTCATCAAGTGCACCCGCCTTGAAATAGGCTACAGTAGCCGTTATTGGGGAGGCGTGTTGTTCATTGATGATTACGGTGATGCCGTTTTTTAGTAAGAATCGCGAAACAGTGCCAGCCTGTTCTTGCTTGATGACGCTGGTTGCATCGGGCACCGTAACTGGCGGCGCAGTCGCAGGCTTAGGGTCGCGCCCAGGATTTGTCGTTCGCCCTCGTCCGCTTTGCGCGAAGACAGGCAGAGGGGAAACGACCGCTAAAATGATGATGGTTACAGTGAATAGGGAATAAATTTTTCGCACAATATGACTCCTTAATATGACCGCTACTAAAAATCATAGAGGCGGCTTCTTTTCGGAGTCAATGCGCAATCTAGCGCGTAGTCTGTAGCTCGCAGCCCGTGGCTCGCGGCATGGAGTTATTTCCGGGTTGCAAAAAGCGAATCCGTGCCGCTAAAACAGACTACGGACTATGAATTAAATCCCTTTGCCATCAGCAGTATAGCTGACTGGCCAATTGTATGTTGTAACAAGGAGATCTATCACTCTGGTGTAACCCAATGATATTTTCGCTTTGTTCTCACCGAGGGTCTCAAGTTTTATGCTACCTTCAGGCAAAGAGTACTTCAAGCGAAGGGTATCTATGGCTTTTTTCGTCTCCTCTTCCTTCAAATTACGCGCAGCAGCTTTGCTTGCCAGCTCATCAACATCAAAAATAATTTGGCGCTGTTCTGCATAAACAGGAACAAATTTGACAGCTGCAAAAATTACCATTCCGATGATCAAAAAGGTAAGCAGAGTTTTTATAGTTATGGCTCCGCGTTCGCCATTGTGTGAATCTATCTTTTTCATATGGTCTCTCCCGACAGTAACTTTTAATTTCAAAGTATCGCCCGTAAAATGATTGGGGAAGAATGGAAATAGCTTTGCTACAAAAGAGTTTCTTTGATTGATGAACGAATCAAGGGTAGGGGCAAATCCGATTTGATAATCACGCGCCCAATTTCCATAGGCAGTACAAAAGCTATGCGTCCGGCTTCTGCTTTCTTATCGCGTTGTATCGCCCTCATTATATCATGCAACGCAAGATTATTTGTTCTCGGCAACTGGCCGACACTCAAAACAGCTTCTTCTATGGCTTCGCGTTCGTTTGTGGCAAGGAGTCCTGCGCGTTCGGCTATGCAAGATGCGGCGCGCATACCTTGCCCTACAGCTTCTCCGTGATGAAAGCGGCGATAGTGGGTAACGGCTTCGAGCGCGTGTCCAACGGTGTGGCCGAAGTTGAGTATGCGGCGCAACCCGCCTTCGCGTTCGTCCTGTTCGACAACCCGAGCTTTGATTTCGCAAGAGCGCGTAATTAAATGAGTAAGTGTGTTTGCATCGCCTTGCTTCAAGGCTTCGATTTCGCGCGCGATTCGATAAAACAAACGGCGGTCTTTGATGACGCCGTATTTGATGGCTTCCTGCAAACCGGCGCGCATTTCGCGCGGCGGCAGTGAGCGCAGAGTTTCCGGGTCAATGACGACGAGAGAGGGCTGATGAAAGGCGCCGATGAGGTTTTTGCCGAGCGCGTGATTTACGCCTGTCTTGCCGCCGACTGAGCTATCAATTTGAGCCAGCAAGGTCGTCGGAATTTGAACGAATTTGATGCCTCGTAAATAAGTCGCCGCAACGAATCCTGCTAAATCGCCGACCACGCCCCCGCCTAAAGCAACAATAAAATCGGAGCGTTCAAATTTCTGCTCAATTAAAAATTTGTAAAGCGATTCGGCGGTGCGTAGATTTTTGAAGCGTTCGCCGTCGCCTATTAAAAAATGATGAACGCGAAAATCTGCGCGTTTGAAGGAAGTGGACAGGCGTTTGCCGTAGAGCGCATCAACGGTCGGATTGCTCACAACAATGGCGTTGCGCGCCTTTTCGCCGAGCCTATGGCGCGCAAATTCTCCCGCTTCATCAAGCGATTGTGCCTTGATTTTGATTTGATAGCTGCGATCTTTCAGCCTGACATTGAGCGTTTTCATTTTAATTCCCGATTGAATTCATCAATGAGCAGATCAAAACTGATCGGACCGATGCCGATTTGCGCGGCCATTTCGTCTGCGTCATATCGATCACCAGTGTGCCAAATTTCTCGCAAAAAATTCCCTGCGCGTTTTGAGGTCCACCATCTTTTATCAAACTTGGTCTTCAAATAATCACGCAACGCAACTTCAAAGGCCCAGGCGCGCAAATAATTCGCCGAATAAAACCCGTCATCCAGGTCTGTTAAAAATTCAACTTCGCTGGTTTTAAATTTCGTAGCGTTGGTTTGCAGATGCGAATACAAAGCCGGTGCGCTCAATAAATTGTTGTCTGCGTGGAGCTTTCTTTCATACATCAACTTGGCAGCGTAGCGGCGTACGATATGCAATCGAGCCAGGGTCGCAGAGCGAATGAATTGGCGGTTATTCGTAAATTTCAGGAGAGTGCTGAGCCAGTCGCTTTCCGATGGCAGATGATTAAACAAAAAAGCGTAGGTTTCCGTGAGCGCATAATCGCCGGTGTATTTGAACTCAGGCTGAAGGGTTGGCGAAGTCCAGCTGTAATGCTGCGCGTGCCCTGCTTCGTGAAGCATCGCTTGATAATCGGATTGCCCGCCTACCGGACGAATCACCAGTTTAACATCCTCAGGAATCTCTATGGGCGCACAAAAAGCTCGCGCACTCTTACGCGGACGAGGCTCGCTATCAACATAAATATTTTTCTGCTTATCAGAATCTATGCCTAACCCCTGCAAAGTTTCTTTATAAACTCGCAGCAACTGACTCGCGGGAAATTTTTCGTCGTACTCGCTCAGATTGAGAAAGTACATCGCATCAACGCGCTCGGCATCTTCAATTTTGATTTGAAGGTCGCGCCTCAAAGCTTCATCCAGGCGAGTCACATAAACCGTCTCAGTCTGTTCGAGCAGTTTTTCAGCCTCACGAGCCAGCGCGGCGTAATCTTTATTGCGCAACTGCTCGTACATGACCGCATAATTTTCAAATCCCAGAACGTGTGCGGCCGCATGGACTTTACTGAGGCGTTCGGCTCTCAAATCGTTTGCGGCTTCGATTAGCTCTCCGCGTTTTTGATAAAGGGCGCGGCGCGCTTCTCTATCCTTTTCGCTTTTGATTACCACAATTGCCTCTTGAAAATGGATCTCTCGCCCTTGCCACTCTATGCTTGATTGAGCTTCATGACGGCTGATCTCTTCGGTTAAGACTTTGGCGGCGTTTTCAAGAAATTGGTCGGTAGCAAAATTCAGCAGATGGTTTATGGAGACTCGTGTGGTTTCATAATCGGGAGACGCTTCTTCTAGAAGTTGTTTCAATCGAGAGATGGAATCTTGCGTGAACAGATCGCTATAGCGCTCGTAGATTCTCATCAACTCAAGGTTTTCTTTTTGACCTGAGAGAACGAGGTAATATTCGCGCCCCCACTGTGAGTTAAATTCTGCGTATTCGCGTCTGTAGGTTTCCAGCATGATGACTCTTGAAAATATAGGGGAGTCGTAAAGGTGTCAAGCTAGCCTTGGGTTTCAAAAATATTCTTGCGGACAAAAAAATAGACGACGCAGCGTGGGAAGACTGCGTCGCCTTGGTTCCGATTGCCGTCCTCACCACGGCAACCGAGAATCGAGAACAGGAAGTGATTTGAGAATCACCCGTATCTCTTGCCCCACCTAACCTAAAGCAATCACAGTGCCAGACGCAGACAGCACTTAGTTTGGGTACCAAGCTTGTGATTTGTTGGATTTATCAGCTTTTTTCAGATTCCTGCATGGAAAGAGAATTTCATTGCGTGTAAAAAATACATTCTAATTATGGAAAATTTTTCTTATTCATTTTGACCGCAAGAAAATCGGACAGTGTGAGATATACTTTGTGTATGGAATTATTGCTTGCAACAACCAACGAAGGAAAGATCAAAGAGCTGAGAAAAATTCTCGGCGATGAAGGTTTGGAGCTTCTCAGTTTGGGCGATTGGGCTATTGAGGTGGAAGAGACCGGCGAGACCTTTGCCGAAAATGCTCTGCTCAAAGCGCGTACCTATCACCAAGTTTCAGGACTACCGACCCTCGCCGACGATTCCGGTTTAGAGGTCGAAGCTTTAAACGGCGCACCTGGCGTTTATTCAGCAAGATATGCGGGCGCAGAGGCGAGCGACCTTGATCGCATGATGAAATTGTTAGATGAAATGAAAGAGGTGCCGACAGAAAAAAGGGGGGCGCGCTTTGTTTGCGTCGCAGCAATTGTCTGGAGTGGGGACGAGCACGTCTTTGTAGGCGAAGCTCGCGGCACCTTGCTCAAAGAATTAAGAGGCGAAGGCGGTTTCGGCTACGACCCGATATTCTATTACGCGCCACTAGAAAAGACCTTTGCGGAATTGACGAATAAGGAAAAAGCCGAGGTTAGTCATCGCGGCATAGCCTTTCGACAACTTGCCACCTGGTTGAAAGAATCTTCCAACCTGCTTGCCAAGGTGTGAACAATAGCGCCAAGAAGTGCGTTGATTGCGTTGACACAGCCTTTACGCTAATGAGAATCTTATTGGCTAGAAATTTAGTCTTACCCAGCCATAACGCTAAGGAGTTACAAACAAGTGAAGGTAAAATTTATTGCTGCCATTCTTCTCTCAATCCTCTCTTTCAACACAGCTATTCTGGCACAAAGTCAGAAAGGCACGATTCGCGGCATAAGCAACGACGAACAAGGAAGCCGTATACCAAAAGTTGAAATTAAACTGACAAACTTAGAGACCAATGAAATAAGAACAATTACTTCTAATGACGAAGGAGAGTTTTCCCTTCCACTTCTTTCACCGGGGAACTATAAGTTTGAAGCAGACTCCAAGGGATTTAGAAAATATGAACAGCAAGTGCATATTCAAGTGAATCAGGAAGTACGCCTGGATTTCGTTCTAAAAGTAGGCTCTATTCAAGTAGCTCAAGGTGTAATTTCTGAGCCAGCCGTATCTGAATTAAAAAAGGACTCTGCCTCTCTCAGCACGGTTATCGAAAACCGTCAGATCGTGAGCTTGCCCCTTGATGGGCGGAATTTCTTAGAGCTTGCACTGCTGGTTCCGGGCGCTGTGCCTGCGGCACCGGGTTCGGCAGGTTCGGTGCGCGGTGACTTCGCTTTCAACATCAATGGCGGACGCGAAGATTCAAACAACTTCCTGCTTGATGGTGCATTCAATGTTGATCCGAAACTCAATACCTTCGGTGTGAAACCGCCGGTTGACGCCATCAGAGAGTTCGAGGTGCTGTCGCATTCTTATGATGCTTCGTTTGGTCGCAACGCGGGAGCGCAAGTCAACATCGTTCTCAAATCCGGCAGCAATGATTTTCACGGCTCGGCTTATGAATTCTTCCGTAACGGTGCGCTTGATGCGCGAAATTATTTTGCCCCCAAGACCGAAGACGCGCCAGAATACAATCGCAACCAATTTGGCGCAAGCCTCGGCGGGCGCCTGATCAAAGACAAGACCTTTTTCTTCGGTGATTATGAAGGCACACGCATACGCGAAGGCATCACACGCGTCACCACAGTGCCTACGTTTGCAGAGCGCAATGGCGATTTCTCGCAGAGTTTCTTCGCCAAGCCCATCAATCCGTTCACGCAACAACCTTTTCCGGGTAACCAATTGCCGGATTTCTTTATCAATCCAATCGGTCGCGCCATCGCCAATCTCTATCCGCTGCCAAATCGTGCTGTGCCATTTGGTAATTTTGTCTCGTCGCCGACGCAACGCGACCGAACTCATCACTTCGATGTACGCCTGGATCAGGCCATCAGCGAAGCCTCCGCTCTGGCGGCTCGCTACAGTTGCGCAGATAGAGATTTATTTGAGCCTTTCGGGGGACCGACATTTTCAGCGATTCCCGGTTTCGGCAACGATGTAGCGCGGCGCGCGCAGAATATGATGGTTTCAGAGACCCATATCTTCTCGCCGTCGCTTGTCAATGAAGCGCGTTTTGCATTCAATCGTATTGCTTCAAGGGTCAATCAAGAGAACGCAGGCACCAGCGTCAATCGTCAAGTCGGCTTACCCGAAGCAGCAACGAAAGAGCGCGATTTCGGTTTGAGCTTTATCTCCATCACAGGCTTTTCGCCGCTTGGTCACGAATTCAACAATCCGCAAAACAGCGTCACCAATACCTATCAAATCTCTGACAACGCCAGCTATACACGTGGCAATCATCTGCTGAAGTTCGGCTTCGATTTTCGCGCCACCAGGCAGAACGCTTTCCGTGATATTCAAGCACGCGGCTTCATCAATTTCATCGCTCAAGCGCAAATCACAGGCAATGCGCTTGCCGATTTGCTGCTTGACGCGCCCGTTGTAACAGGCATTGCGCGTGTAGATAATCATCAGCACTTGCGAACCGAAAGCTACAACCTGTTCTTCAATGACAGCTTTCGCGTGACCCCGAATCTGACTCTGTCGGCAGGTTTGCGATATGAGTATAATTCGCCTGCCGTGGATGTAGATGACCGCGCCGCGCTTTATGATTTGAACACCCGCTCGCTAGTTCCTGTAGGTACGAATGGAGTTCCGCGCGCAGGCTACGAAGCAGATAAGAATAATTTCGCGCCGCGACTCGGAATCGCCTGGACGCTCGATAGCAACACGGTTGTGCGCGCAGGCTACGGCATATACTATGACCAGTCGGCGCTTGCGCCCGGCGAAGGGCTTTATTTCAACAAGCCTTATTTCGATTTCAACCTATTTATTACGAGCAGACAATTCCCGCTCTCTTTGTCGAATCCGTTTCCGAGTAATTTTCCGTTTCCTATTCCTTCTTCTGCGTTCACATTCCAGCGCGATTTGAAAACCCCTTACGCGCAGCAATACAGCGTCAGCATTCAACGGCAACTCGGCAGCAGTCGGATTTTTGAAGCGGCGTATGTTGGCTCAAAAGGCACGAAACTCATTTCTGCGCGAGACATCAATCAACCGCGCCCAAGCGTCGTCACGCCCAATCTCCGGCCTGACCCGCGCTTCGATGACATCACCTTTCTGGAATCAAGAGCGAACTCCAACTACAACGCCTTACAACTTCGTTTGCAGCAACGCCTGGATTTCGGCTTGTCGTTTTTGTCTTCTTATAACTGGGCAAAATCTATTGATTATGCGTCAGGCAACTTCACAAGCGCAGGCGATCCGAATTTCCCGCAAGACAGCAACAATGCGCGCGCCGAACGTGGTCGTTCTAATTTCGATGTCAGACATCGCTTTTCACTAAGCTACGCCTACGAATTGCCCATCGGCAAAGGACACGCGCTCTTTGACGATAGCGGTTTCCTGACCCATCTCTTCACAGGTTGGCAGACGCTCGGCATCGTCACGTTGCAAAGCGGCAGACCTTTTACCGTTGCGCTGATTTCGGATTTCGATAACAGCAACACAGGGCGTTCAAGCTTAGGCTTTGGCGCCAATGACCGCCCGAATGTTGTCGGCAATGCGGAAGCCTCGCGCCGCAGTCCCGAGCAATGGTTCAACACCACAGCCTTTGCATTCCCGCAGTTCGGCACGTTCGGCGATGCCGGAAGAAACATTTTGAATGGACCCGATTATAAAAATGTCAACGCTTCCTTGATAAAAGATACCAAGATCAAAGAGCGTCTGACGCTGCAATTTCGCGCAGAGGTCTTCAATCTATTTAACCGTCCGAACTTCGATTTGCCAGACAATTTCTTAGGCTCACCGACCTTCGGGCAAATCCTTTCGGCGCGCGACCCGCGCCACATTCAATTCGGTTTGAAGCTGTTATTCTAATTGAATAGTTCGAGCAAAAAGCGCAACATAGCTTTAATGTAAATTGCAGATAAAAGCTTATGAAGCAACCGGGAACAAACATCTCTGCCGACGAACTGCTTCGAGTCATTGAGCAAATGAGTTTGCCTGACTTGGAGCAGTTCGTTAACAAAGTAATTGCGATTAAAGCACATCGCAAAGCGCCACACCTGTCTTTTAAAGAATCAGAGTTGCTTGAAAAAATTAATCATTGGCTTGCGTCAGATTTGAAAGCGCAACTCGATATTTTAATCGCTAAGCGAGAAAACAACCGGCTAACGACTGAAGAGTTAGAGGAAATAACTGCTCTAACAGACAAGCTGGAAGAAGCACACGCAGTACGTGTTGAGGCATTAGCAGAATTGGCTCATCTGCGAGGCGTCACGTTAAGCGAAGCAATGGTTCAACTCGGCATCCACTTCCCTGATTATCTATAAACAACAGCACACCCTCTTGACACCGGGCTTACACTACTCGCGCTATGAAAAAGTATGTTCCGGCAAAACTCAGAAGACTTGTAGAAATCAGAGCGAATGGATGCTGTGAATACTGCCGCTGTCAGGAAAAGTTTTCTCCGCAATCGTTTTCGGTAGAACATATTTTGCCGCGCCAAAGTGGCGGCGAAACGCTTGCAGAGAATCTGGCTTTGTCTTGTCAAGGATGCAATAACCATAAAGCAATCAAGACAAGCGCGATTGACCCAGCCACTGGTGATACGGTTTCTCTCTTTCATCCACGATGGCAAAAATGGCTTGAGCATTTTTCGTGGAACGCCGATTCGACTTGGATTATCGGTCTGACTCCTGTTGGTAGAGCAACCGTCATTGCTTTGCGACTGAACAGAAACGGACTGGTAAATCTGCGGCGTGTGTTGTATGCGATGGGCGAACATCCGCCACAAGAAGTTGCGTCAAATTTGTAGCATAACCAAACAGGGCTTGGCTTGACTGCTTATCAATTTGTGCAATAGTCTTTTTGCGCAAACAACATCTGAAAACCATTCCCAGTGGAAGATTTCAACATTGCGGAGGCAAACATGAAAAACCAGACAAGACTTGGTGTTTTTCTTTGGGTTCTACTTTTATTAAATGTCGTCGCCTTTCCTCAAGCGGCCACGCAAACTGCCAAAGAAGCGACGCAGAAAACATCCAGTGAAACGGCGAAAGCGTCACGCCCCATTGAAGTCGCAGACATCGCGAATTGGAAGCGCGTGCAGCAGGCGACGGTCTCAAACGATGGTCAGTGGTTCGCTTATCGGCACCTGCCCAATGAAGGCGATGGCGACGTCATCATCAGAAGAACTTCGGACAATAAAGAGTTGAAATTCACTGCCGGAGAGAATGCCGGTTTTGCGACTCTTACATTTTCTGAAGATTCAAAGTGGATTGCCTTCACAACTTTCCCCAGTGCAAAAGAGGCGAAGCGGTTGAAGAAAGAGCGCAAGCCTGTTCAATCAAAAGTGGCATTGATCAATCTTTCAACAGAGAAGAAGACAGAGTTTGAAAAAGTAAGACGTTTTGCTTTTTCAGGCGAACAAGGAAACTGGCTCGCGCTGCACAAAAGTGGAGCCGAAGGTGCAGGGGCTCCTTCGACTGGTCCC
Source organism: Acidobacteriota bacterium (assembly GCA_031389065.1). Classification (GTDB taxonomy): domain Bacteria; phylum Acidobacteriota; class Blastocatellia; order UBA7656; family UBA7656; genus JACQDB01. The sequence continues at coordinate 19,156 of JANMSG010000134.1, forward strand.
CCTCCGACTATGCCTGGTGCTACACTTGGCGGCGCGCCTCCATCAGACAGACCCACTGGGACAGATTTGATTCTTTATGAACTCGCTTCAAATAATCAACTCAATGTTGGTAATGTGTCAGAATTCGCTTTTGACAAGAAAGGCAACTGGCTTGCCTTCATAATTGATGCGGCAGAAAAGAGCGGCAATGGCATTCAATTACGGAATTTGTCGAGTGGCGCTGTGATGCTTCTGGAAAGCGATAAGGCAAATTATAAGAGCTTGAACTGGAATGAAAAAGGCGATGCGTTTGCCGTATTGAAAAGCGTTGAAGACAAGAAGTTTGAAGATAAGCTCTACAGCGTGATTGGCTTTTCAAATCTTTCTGCAAATACGCGAAAGATCACCTTTGACCCGAAGGAAGATAAGAGCTTCCCTACAGGTATGAGCGTAAGCCCAAACCGCGCACCTGACTGGTCTGAGGATATGAGTTCCCTGCTCTTTGGCATCAGCCCTGTAAAAAAGAAAGAGGGCGCGGACAAAGCTGATGATGATAAAGCAAAAGTGACTGAGGAAAAGCCCGACCCTGCAAAAGCAGCTATAGAGGCAATGAAAAAAGATGAGCCGGATAAACCGGACATGGTCATCTGGCATTGGAAAGATAAGCGGCTTCAATCGCAGCAACAGGTTCAGGAGGGCTTTGATAAAAATCTCAGTTTCCTATCCGTCTATCGCGTTGACGAAAAGAAATTCATTCGTCTTGCTGATGACAGCCTCAGGCAGGTCTCCATTGCGCCAAAGCACAACTGGGCAATCGGTCTTGACAGTACCGAATATGAATTGATGGGCAACCTCGCAGGTGTACGCTATCAGGATGTGTATGTCATTGATGCGAAGACAGGGACGCGCAAGCTTGCCTTAAAAAAGAGCCGAAACTATTTCGGCGCCTCGCCCGACGGAACACACTTCCTGTACTACGATGACGGACACTTCTTCACCTATGATATGGCTTCGGGTCAGTCATACAACCTCACACAGAAGGTTCCTTCGATCTTCTACAATACAGAAGACGACCACAACATAACCAAGCCGCCGCAATCCCCAATTGGCTGGACGAAAGATGGCGCATCGGTGCTGCTTTCGGATGGCTGGGATATTTGGAACATCCCTGTGCATAGTGGACAGGCAACCAATCTCACCGCCAATGGAAAGAAAGACCAGATTCGTTATCGCAACCGTTATCGCCTGGACCCTGATGAAAAAGGCATAGACCTGTCGAAGCCTGTGTACATAGGGATGTATGGCGAATGGACAAAGAAAGGTGGAATTGCGCGAATCGAAAACGGCAAGCCCACTTCGTTGCTCTGGGATGACGCGGGGTTTGGCGGAGTGATGAAGGCTAAGAATGCTGATAAGTATTTCTACACCAGAGAGAATTTCTCAAGCTTCCCGGATTATTACGCCGCTGACGCAACGCTGAAAAACGGGCAGCGACTGACGGACGCCAATCCGCAGCAAAAGAATTTCCTGTGGTCGAAAGGCGTGAAGTTGGTTGACTACACCAGCGCCAAGGGTGACAAACTGCAAGGGGCGCTCTACCTGCCAGCCAATTACGAAGAGGGCAAGAGCTATCCGACAATCGTCTATATCTATGAGAAGCTCTCGCAAGGTTTAAATGGCTTCACTTCGCTTACCGCAAACGGATTCAATAAATCTCTGTACACAAGTCAGGGCTACGCTGTATTAATGCCTGACATTGTTTACAAGATGAATGATCCGGGCATGTCCGCCGTGTGGTGCGTCTTGCCAGCCCTTGATGCGGCAGCAAAGATGGGGGTTGTTGATAAGACGAAGGTAGCGATTCACGGGCATTCGTGGGGCGGTTATCAAACGGCTTTCCTGGTGACGCAGACCGACGTTTTCAAAGCCGCAGTTGCAGGCGCGCCGCTAACCAATATGATCAGTATGTACAGTTCGATCTACTGGAATACAGGCTCGGCAAATCAACCGATTTTCGAGAGCAGTCAAGGGAGATTTACGACTGGCTACTGGGATAATGTAGAGGCCTACACACGCAATTCACCCGTCTATCATGCAAAAAATGTGAAGACACCTTTAATTATTTTGCACAACGATAAAGACGGCGCAGTTGACTGGAATCAAGGCATAGAGTATTACAACACGCTCAGAAGATTAGGAAAGTCTGTGGTGATGCTGCAATACAAAGGCGAAAATCACGGTCTTGCAAAACTTGAAAACCGCAAGGACTACACCGTGAGAATGCTCGAATTCTTTGACCATCATCTGAAAGGCAAGCCCGCCCCAGCCTGGTTGCAGGAAGGCGTGCCGCATTTGAAATTGAAAGACCATCTCGAAGAGCGCGCCCGTGATGCCAAGGAGAGACCCGATTTCGACAATCGATAAGCAGCGCCTTTGATGAGGTAGAACTCTTCGGCAACTTCATAAAGCGCACAAGGCGCAGAGCACGGTAAGCGTTCCAAGCTTTTTTTGCTCTGCGCCTTTCCTTTTTTCCGATGAATAGGGGAAACGCTCACGCCTCAACCGTCGCAGCAAACCCATAAGCTGCCTTTTCGCGTTCAGTGCGAGTTGGCTGCGAGGCGTTGAGTATATGAGCCACTCCGCTTATCTTGATTTAATTGAGCAATCGAAATAAAGTATGGCGACACTTATGATGGAGGCAGGCTTTGGCTATAAGCACAGAAATTCTCGATAACCTTGAAACCTCTTCGCAAACGGAGCAATGTCGCAATTGCGACGCGCAACTGGTGGGAAAATTCTGTCACCAATGCGGGCAGAAGGAATTCCTTCGTCACGATTTTACTCTCAAGCACTTCTTTGGTCATTTCCTGCATGAATTCACGCATCTCGATTCGAATAAAATTATTACCACGCTTTCTGCATTTCTATTTAAGCCGGGTCTGTTGGCGGCAGAGTATCTGGCTGGACGCAAGGGGCGTTACATAAACCCGATCAGAGTCTACCTGACTATCAGCGCCCTTTACTTCTTCTTTGCCTGGGGAACCCTTCTGCAATTCGGCGGCTACGGCGTCACGACCATCGAATCACAAAAGCACGTCATCGCAATGGCACAGGCGAGAGGTGTGGAGCCACATTTCTTAGCAGAAAAAGTTCTGCAAAAGGCTGAGAAGTATTCAGCCATATTTCGATTCGCCAGCGTCTTGCTATCAGGGCTCTTTCTCGCAGGATTGTATTTCAGAGCCAAAAGATATTATGTAGAGCATCTGGTGTTTTCTCTCTATTTTTATTCGTTCGATTTCTTCCTGCGAAGTAGCATTGCCGTATTATTTATCATTGGCGCAGCAATGGGCTTTACCTTACCCGCAGCAGTAAGAGGGCTGTTTTATGTAGGAATATTCCTTTACCTTTTGTTAGCACTACGCAGAGTATACAAAGAGTCATGGGCAAGAACTTCGCTCAAGTCAGTTGGGCTAATCTTGTTTGAGATTCTTTTGTTCATGGCAGTAAATATGGCTGGTTTTATTTTGGCTTATTCTCTGGTATGAAATGTTCGCTATGACGACGGGAGAGAATCTATAGCCCTCCTAGATGATTTGTGGAGCAGGTGAGGTAGCGTAGACTGTCTAGTCTGCGCAAGTCTTGCGCAGAGAATGACTTGAAAAGCCAGCGGGACTTAGTTCCAGTCATCCGCAGACTAGACAGTCTACGGTACAATCAGGATTCCTATATGTCTGAAAACACTCCGCAATCGGAAATGATTTATCGAACGATGGGCAGCACGGGCGAAAAAGTCTCGGCAATCGGAGTGGGTGGCTGGCACCTCGGGTTAAAACACGTTGACGAACCGCTCAGCATTCGTATTATCCGCCAGGCGATAGATGGCGGCATCAATTTCATGGACAACTGCTGGGATTACAACGAAGGCAAGAGCGAAATCCGCATGGGCAAAGCCCTGAAAGATGGCTACCGCGACAAAGTTTTTTTGATGACCAAAATTGACGGGCGCTCGAAAAAAGAAGCCGCAAAACAATTGGACGAATCACTACAGCGAATGCAGGTGGACTCTATAGACCTCGTTCAGCACCACGAAATCCTGCGTTACGAAGACCCTTATCGCCTTTTTGACGAGGAAGGAGCCAACGCTGCGCTCCTTGAAGCGCGCCAGGCAGGGAAACTCCGTTACATAGGATTTACGGGACATAAAGACCCAAACATTCACCTTCATATGCTCAATGTCGCCGCAGAATATGGTTTCACGTTCGACGCCGTGCAGATGCCGCTCAATGTGATGGACGCGCACTACCGCAGTTTCGCAAAATTGGTCATGCCGGAATTGGTCAAACAAAACATAGGCGTTTTGGGGATGAAGTGCATGTCTAACGGCATCCTTTTGAAATCGAATACCGTCACACCGATTGAGTGTCTGCACTACGCGCTGAACCTGCCGACCTCTGTGGTGATCACCGGCATAGACACTTTAGAGATTCTCGATCAGGCATTTGAAGCAGTCCGCACATTCCAACCGATGAGCGAGGAAGAAGTAAATACTTTACTCCAGAAAACCGCTGAAGCGGCGTCGAAAGGCGAATACGAACCCTTCAAAACTTCTTCAATTTTTGACGGCACGGCAAAGCATCCCGAATGGTTGGGAGAAGAGCCAGAGCGTCTGCAACAACTCATGCCACAGTAAGCAATGATCAGCTTTTGTCATTCTTGTCGCTCAATCAACAGCTTTAAGAGCGCGTGCTGTTTTGCGCTTATGCTCATAGCAATTACGTTGTTAAAGTTTGCGGTAGTTGTTGCTGCAATTGAGCATTCTCTCGACGCAGAGTTTCATTTTGTGTAACAAGCTCTTTAATGTGTTGTGTGGTTTCGAGAATTTGATTCAGCGTCGTATTTACGTGCGCTTGAATCGCCACAATCGTTTGAGGTGCCTGAGCCGATTCCAATATCTCAGCTTCTACCTGATCCTGCTCAGCATACCAGGCATCTAACAGTGCCCGCTCATCGGCTGACAGCGCAATGTTC
>JANMSG010000136.1:0-2697 GCA_031389065.1 Acidobacteriota bacterium
GTCGCGGCAGGACGGCTATCCAGGTTTTGCGCGAGTCTATGGTTTAAAATTTTCCGCGCCCCCACGCGAGATGGATTTGTCTTTGACGTATCGTGCACTGGCGGGCAAGCAGGTTGATTTGATTGCCGGAAACTCTACAGATGGTTTGATTGATAAACTGGATTTATTTCAGCTTGAAGATGACAAGCAATATTTCCCGCCTTACGAAGCGGCGGCAGTCTTTCGCAAAGAGACCTTGCAGCGTTATCCGCAAATCGTTGAGGCGATGAAATTGCTTGAAGGCAAATTAAGCGATGCAGAAATGCGCCGTTTGAACTACGCCGTTGACGCAGAACACCGCAGCCCGAAAGACGTAGCGCGTGAGTTTCTGGCGAAACAAGGCTTTTAACAGGGGTAGGGTAATGCTGGGGTTGCTCAATCTTAGCCCGCGTATGCGGGCGATAGCATAGAGCCACGTGCGTGAGCGCGTGGTATGGAATTTCGATTTCTCCGAGCCCGTGAAACGGGCGATAGATTTTTCTCAACTGATCTATCGCCCGTTTCACGGGCTCGCGAGTTTTGAGCATTGCGTACCCAGCGTTACGCTACGCTCCACACTGGGCTTTATGCTCTCACCCGCTTCGCGGGTTCTTTTCTTGCTTCATCTCTTACAGATTGACAACAACGCGCTATTACCTCAATAAAGGGTTTTAATCAATTATTTGTTGTCGTAATGGTTTTGCTATACTCTGAACCTGATGCTTGCTCAATTCACAGTAGAAAATTTTTTATCCTTCAAAGATGAAACCGTTTTCAGTATGTTGGCGGCAGAAGAAGAGCCTCATCGCAATCACATCATTAAAAACGCCAGAGGCAAAAAACTCTCCCTGCTGCGAGCGGCTGCCTTGTACGGCGCGAACGCTTCGGGCAAATCCAATTTGATAAAAGCAATCGCGTTTGCAAAAAACCTTATCGTGAACGGAACAAAGAGTGGGCAAACAATCGGTGTAATTCCTTTCAAATTGTCGCAAGAAACATTGAATCGTCCGAGTCGTTTTGAATTCATCTTCAAGCAAACGGGAGTTATTTATTCTTACGGTTTCAAACTAGATTCAACCAAAATTCACGAAGAATGGTTGTTTGCGACTCAACAGGATAAAGAGGAACTCTGCTTCAAACGCAAAACATCAGCAAAAGAAAAAGTATCCGTTCAGTTCGGGGATTTCTTAATTGATAAAAACACAAACGGCAAACAGTTTTTAGAATTCGTTGCACAAAGCACAAGGCCTAATCAGCTTTTTCTTACTGAAGCAGCAGATAAAAATGTAAAGGAAATCAATCCGGTGTTTGATTGGTTCAATACAGTTTTGATGATTTTATATGCTGACTCTGAGAATTGGACTCTAGAACGCGACATACGGAGTAATGAAAATCTCATAAGTTTTATAGCAGATTTTTTACATTTTGCTGATACAGGAATAGAAAAGCTTTCAACTGAGGAAGTACCTCATGAAATAGATATCACCCCTGTTCTTCATCTGGATAGGGAAGGCTTTACAGCATGGATATTGAACAGCCTCAAAAACAGTTCTAAGCTTGAAAAGCGCGGAGGTCGGCAAATAAAAATTGCTTTAAAAACACATCATCGCTCTGAGAATGGCATTGCGGCTGAATTTGACCTTGAAGAGGAATCGGAAGGTACGCAACGATTGATTCACCTTCTTCCGTCTTTGTTCGAATTACAAAACAATGAGAAGGTGATTTTCATAGACGAGCTTGATCGCAGGCTTCACCCGCTGCTTTCTCGTATGTTCGTCGAATCGGCTCTCGCCGGTAAGAAAAAGAGTCAGATGATTTTTACGACACACGATACCAACTTGCTTGATCTGGATTTGCTTCGCAGAGATGAGATTTGGTTTGTTGAAAAAGATAAGAGCGGCGCAACTCGTCTTTACTCGCTCGCCGAATTCAAATTACGCCCCGATCTGCCAATTCAAAAAGGCTATTTGCAAGGTCGCTTCGGCGCCATTCCTTTCATCGGCGATGTCTCCCGATTGATGTAACGATATGCCTATCAAAAGAACACGCCTGCTGAATCGAAAAGTTGATTTGCGTGACGCCAAGCTTTTCATCATCGCTACGGAAGGCGAAAAGACCGAAAAACAATACTTCAATATATTCGAGAATCCCAAAATACGAGTCGTCGTGATTCCTTCGGAAGGTGGGAAGTCTGCGCCCAAACACGCGCTTGAACGATTGGACGAAATCAAAAATCTCTACGACTTTGGCGAAGGTGATGAATTGTGGTTGATGATAGATACGGACAGATGGGGTGCGGCCGCGTTAAGCACAGTTTGTCAGGGCGCAATTCAAAAAAGTTTTCAACTGGCTGTAAGCAATCCTTGTTTCGAGTTGTGGTTGTATCTGCACTTCAATGAGGTGGCGGGATCAAATCACAAATGCCGTGATTTGGAAAAACTTTTGCGACAACATCTCGGCAGTTACAACAAATCTAATCTCGACACACCAGCTTTCAAACTAAACATTCAAGATGCTGTCAAAAGAGCAAAAAGCCTGCACACAAATAAACACGAGCGATGGTCATCCTCAACAGGAACACACGTATATAAAGTCGTGGAAAAATTGCTGTGACAAACTTTTCACGATTATCGCTGTTTCTATTTCACGAATTGCCTTGCGCGAAATAGACATCGCGGG